>NZ_JOPI01000006.1:0-73782 GCF_002153695.1 Acetobacter sp. DsW_059 | reverse complement strand
TTTTTGCCCGACATTCGATATAAAAAAAAATGACAGAAAAAATTATTTAGTAAAAACATATTCTTTTTTTAATTTGAAACTTCACTAGAATCATCTTCTATAATGGAATCGAAACGATTCACAGCAACCCCTTCTGTCCTGACATACGTTTGCCTTCACTGTTTATGAAAAAAACTCTCGCCGGTTTTTTAGTCAGTGCCTGGCACACGACAAAACGGAGCCTTTGAAAATGATACTTTTTTCATCCACTCCACACCCCTCCCGCCTTTAATTCATTTCGACATAAAAACATTCTCAACACTCATCTTCCCGCCCCTTCTTCTGACGGAGTTTTTTAAATCATGCAGCGCATCATCAAGATACTCTGCACCTGTAGTGTCATTTCAGGCGCTGCAGGCGTACTTCCCGCAATGGCCAGTACAAATCCGCCAGTTACGCATACACATTCCGCTAACTCGCACCTGCATCGTCATATGCTTGTTGCCGGCAATACACATTCAACAACACACACAATAGCTGATGCAGGCCATGTAAACTTAACCCCTGCTGATCAGTTACCTGCAGTCGATGCGTCGGGTCAGCCGGTTAACGTTATCGGGCGCCATACGCATACAAATAACGGCAATGATTTTCTGGCTGCACCTAATAACCTCAGCCCTAAAATTTTACCCTCAGTGCCCGTTTCAACTATGGCCGGCACCCCTGTTAAAAAAGGCTTTTTCTATAACGTTCTGAAGCCGCTTAAAGATTACGGTATTACATTTCATGCTTTGCTGATCGATAACTTTGTCAGCAACGTTCAGGGTGGCGTGAAGCAGGGGTCACGCCTGCAAAACGCCCTGGGTGTTGTTGAAACAAACATCGACCTTAACAAGCTCATTGGCTGGAAAGGAGCTCAGATACATTTTGGCGAGGATTTCTTCTTCCTTCGTGATAATGACAAGCACTGGTCGCAGCAGGTTGGTGACAACACCCTGGGCTATCAGCCCCCTCACCTTTTCCGTGGCAACTATCTGAGTGAACTGACACTCGATCAGAAGCTTTTCAGCGACAAGCTCGAAATTGAAGCCGGCCGTGCAAACATCTCACGTTATTTCCTTATCCCGAACTGTAATCAGATCCTGACCTGCTTTAAAGATGTCTGGTCACAGGATGCTGGCATCAGCACCTTTGTGTTCGCAACATGGTCAGGCCATGCGATCTACCACATCACAAAATCATGGTACTTTCAGGCAGCAGCAACCGAAGTCAACAAAACCATCTATTATCAGAACGGCTGGAACTGGAACACAGATACAGCAACCGGTGCCACCGGCGTTGGTGAGATCGGGTATAAACGCGGCTTTGACGAAACAGCTTACCCGTCTATGTACGAATTTCTGGGATATTATAATTCATCAGCGACAACCACTACGGCACGCGCAACGACTGCATCAGGCGGTAGCTGGAAAGCAACGCAGCATACCGGCGGCATGTCAGGTATTTTCTTCACCGGACAGCAGTATATCTGGCGTGCAGACCATGGCACCACACGTGACCCGCATAATATGGCTGTTGCTATTTATGGTGGTGCAGGAACAGATTTTCAAAGCTACGCCCCTGTTAAAGCAGAAGCCTACCTTGGTGCATTTGTTCAGGCTCCTTTCAAATCGCATCCTCTTGATACCTACGGCGTTCAGCTGCACTGGACCAAGCTTGGCTCACGCGAAACGCAGTTTCTGGCTGAAGCCAACAAAGCCAGCGGTGGTGATGGTAAAGCACCAAGTGCAGCGCACCTGGTTGCTGATATCCATGCTCACGTTTTCCTCTTCCCTAATGTTGCGATTGAACCAAGCCTGCAATACGCTATCAACCCCAATACCTACTATGCGCCTATGACTGCAAAACATCCCCGTGATGCTCTTGAAGTTGGTGCAACACTCTTTGTTTATCTCGATAAAATGGCAGGTTTCCCATGATAGAAAAGCTCTCAGGACCAGCTCAATTTCCGCCTCGTGTCTGCATTGCCGGCATGGGGGGAATTGGCGGGTTACTGGCGGCACATCTGAATAAGCTGACACCCGACCTGTCTGTCGTCGCACGCGGAGAAACCCTCCGCGTGTTACGTCATGAAGGGTTATACTGCTCAAACGAAAACACTACATCACATCACAGACTTCAGGCCGACAGCCGCGCCCCTGACACCATTCAGGATCTGATTATACTGTGTGGAAAATATCACCAGCTCTCTGGCCTGCTTGATACGGTTAAACATGCCATTGGCCCGCATACAAAAATCATACCAGTTGTAAACGGCTTCCCCTGGTGGATGGCACACCCTGAAACACAGGCAATCCTGCAACCGGCACTTGACCCGGAGGGAACACTTAGCCAGCTCAGCCGTAATACTTTGTGTGGATGCGTAGCCTATACTTTTGCTCAGGTTGAAGCACCGGGGCATATCAGGGTGGCAGGTATCCCGCACTTTACACTTGGCGATGTCGAAAAAGGCAGTGGGTGCGCTGAAGATATTCTGAATATTTTCCATGAAAACAACAGTATTTTTCATAAAAGTGAGGATATCAGGAGAGATCTGTGGGCCAAATTATCCCTTAATGTTTCAACTAATCCGCTCTCGGTTATGTTTGAGGCCAGCCTGCACGAACTGACAACATCACCTGACGCTGTAAAACTGGCACTCAGCAGCCTTAATGAAATGCAAAATCTTGGCCGGGCTTATGGCCTCTCAGACCTGCCACCGACAGAGGCACTGATGAGCAAAATCGTGCAGGGCGGCAGGCATCCTACCTCTATGTTGCAGGATTACCGGCATAACCGCCCGCTGGAACTATCCGCTATGGGAGACGCCATTCTCCTCCTTGCGCGACACTACAATGTTTCCATGCCTGTGACTGAAACTGTGCTCACTCTGACCAGACGCAAGGCCGCCATAAAGCAAAACCTTTCTGCTGCGGCAGCATATAAGGACTAAAAATATGGAACACACTACAGAAGAAAAGCTGCGCATCCAGCTGGCTGAATGTTACCATCTGATCAATTATTTCGGATGGACTGAAATGATCTTCAATCATATTTCAGTGCGTCTGCCGGGCGAAGAACGCCGCTACCTGGTCAATACATTTGGCTTAAATTATGACGAAGTCACACCAGATAATCTGCTGATGGTCGATGCTGGCGGCCGTGTCATTACAAACGGTCCGACCCGCCCTAACCCGGCAGGATTTGCCCTGCATGGCGCCATTCATGCTGCGCGTGATGATGTGCACTGCATTATTCATACACACACAAATGCGGTGTGTGCGGTTGCGATGAAAGAAGAAGGTTTCAGCCACGATAACTTTTATGGTGCACAGCTCTTTGAGCGCGTTGGTTACCATGCCTTCGAAGGGATCACACTCTATGATGATGAACGCCCGCGTATGCTTGAAAGCCTGGGGAAAAAGCATGTGCTGGTGCTGCGCAACCACGGCCTTGCTGTTGGCGGTGCTGACATTCCCCGCGCTTTCTTCCTGCTATGGGTCGCTCAGCGCGCCGCTGAAATTCAGTGTCACACCGGCATGATACCGGGGAAAAACGTGATACTGAGCGAGGAAATCCGTCGTCGCTGCTCGCAGGATGCCGAAGGATTAATTGCCGGCTCGAGCGCTGCACAAAAAATGTTTGATGCTGCTGTAAGAAAAGTGCGTAAAGAGCGTGGCCCTCTCTGGCCCGGAGACAAAGTTTAATCACCCCCCACCCGATTATCTGCTGCCCTGGTCATCGCAGAGGCAGCAGAGCATGATACGCTGGTGACGAGCCCATCTCAAAGAGTGAAGCGGCCTCATACAGGCAACAGCGAAACAAAGAATGACTGAGACTATACACCACTTCACGTGACAGTTGTGCCTGAAGATGCGATGAAGAAACAAACATCGTGTAAATGCAGAGGCTGCGCGGAGGACAGGTGAATATTTCTTATCTATATCTCGGAGGTGCAATTATATCCGAGGTCCTGGGAACCACTTTTCTAAAACAATCTGAAGGGTTCTCAAAGCTTCTCCCTGGCCTTGCTACTGTCTTTTTTTACGGTTTTGCGTTGTACGCGCTGTCTCATACCCTCAAAACTATTCCTACAGGGGTTGCTTACGCAATCTGGTCTGGGGTCGGCATTGTTTTAATCAGTGCCGTAGCCTGGATATTTCAGGGGCAAAAATTAGATATCCCTGCCATTGCCGGCATGCTGCTGATTATTGCTGGTGTCGTTATCATGAACGTCTTTTCAAAAACTGGCGGGCATTAACGCTGCCGGCTGCGCGCCTGTACCTGAGACTTTACCGCAGAGCTGTGTATGCTCAGGTCTCTGAATGCTGACATGAGACGGACACGACATGACGAGATACAGACTTTATATTCTGACAGCATTGCCTCTGCTGGGAGCCTGCTCTCACACCGGTCAGCCACAGGAGAACTCACGAGCAGAGTTTCTTCGCTCAATGAGTGATTCATCTCCTTCCCAATATGCGACAGAGCAGTCTTCTCATGACAGTAAAATTCACGGATCTCTGTCTGTCGGAACAGGTGTGGGTTCAGGTCGCAGCTACAGCGCAGGGCCAGGCTACCGTGCATATGGCCAGGGCCAGGGACACGGCCTGAACCAGCCGGACATAATGAACGGAACAGATGCAGGATCGGTTAACAGCCCTTACAGCGAAGATCATTAATCTTTTTTACAGGCCAGCTCATAGTCAGACCACAAACCCATGCCGGGGATGTAGTTCCTGATGTTTCAGGGTGTGGTGACATACAGCTAAAAAAACTTCACTATGGCGGAGAGAGAGGGATTCGAACCCTCGGTACGATCACTCGCACAACGGTTTTCGAGACCGCCCCGTTCAGCCGCTCCGGCACCTCTCCGCTTCAGGCCTGAGGTTATAATTGCGGTTTTTTAGCCCGACAAGGCCGGGAACAACAAGTTTTTGTTGACGTAAGCCCTTTGCACCCCGTAAAAGCCCAACCATTCCACAAAGATGGAAGCATGTCGCTCATGCGGCACACGAAAAAAAGCCTCCACAGCTCTCGCCTGCACCCCGCCGCGAGAGGTTAAGAGACCCGAAAGAGAGACTCTGTTATCATGTTCGCAATTATTCGCACCGGCGGCAAACAGTATCGTGTTGAACCTGACATGATCCTGAAAGTTGAAAAACTTGAAGTCGAAGCCGGCGCAACCGTCACATTTGACGAAGTTCTTGCAGTTGGCGGCGAAGGTTCTGCCACCATCGGTGCGCCACTCGTTGCCGGTGCTCGTGTTACTGCCACAGTTGTCGCTCAGGACCGTCGCAAGAAGGTCATCATCTTCAAGAAGCGCCGCCGGCAGAACAGCCGCCGCAAAAATGGTCATCGTCAGCCGGTTACCATCCTGCGTGTTCAAGAAATCAACGCTGCCTGAATTACGCCCTAAGAGCGTATCAGTTTAAAGCAGAAGACCAGAAGAGGACCTGAGTTATGGCACAAAAGAAAGCGGGCGGTTCATCCCGTAACGGGCGCGACAGCGCCGGACGTCGTCTTGGCGTTAAAAAATTCGGTGGCGAAAGCGTCGTTGCAGGCAACATCATCGTCCGTCAGCGCGGCACAAAAATGAAGCCTGGCGTTAATATCGGTGTTGGTCGCGACCACACACTCTTTGCTCTGGTTGACGGCAGTGTTCGCTTTGAACGCCGCTCAGAAGGCCGTGTACACGTCTCTGTTGACGCACTGCCAGCTGCAGCTGAGTAAAGTATAATTTTTTCTGCCCAGGCTGGTTATGCCAAAGCAGAACAAAAGGCCGGTTCTGTGAGGATCGGCCTTTTTTACGTTTAGCTGCTGCTCACAAAGGTACCCCCCATGAAATTTCTCGACCAGGCAAAAATTTATGTCCGCTCAGGCGACGGCGGTGATGGCGTAACGGCTTTCCGTCGTGAAAAATATGTTGAATTCGGGGGGCCTGACGGTGGCAATGGCGGGCGCGGCGGTGACGTTTTCTTTGAAGCTGTCGCCAACCTCAATACGCTCATTGATTTTCGCTACACACAGCATTTCAGAGCCCGCAAAGGCGGCAACGGTGCCGGCTCTGACCGCACCGGCGCGGCGGCCTCCCCCGTCATTATTAAAGTGCCTGTTGGCACTCAGATTTTTGATGATGACCGCGAAACCCTTCTGGCTGACCTCGACGAACCCGGCAAACGGATCATGCTCTGCCGTGGTGGCGATGGTGGCTTTGGTAACGCGAACTATAAAAGCAGCACCAACCGCTCTCCCCGTCGCTCAGATAAAGGCTGGCCGGGTGAAGAACGCTGGGTCTGGCTGCGTCTGAAGCTAATTGCTGATGTTGGCCTGGTTGGCATGCCCAATGCTGGCAAATCGACCTTCCTCTCTGTTGTCTCGGCAGCACGCCCAAAAATTGCTGACTATCCTTTCACAACGCTTCATCCGCAACTTGGTGTTGTTCGTCTCTCCGTCGCTGAAGAATTTGTGATTGCTGATATCCCTGGCCTGATCGAAGGCGCACATGAAGGCACAGGCCTTGGCACGCGCTTTCTCGGCCATGTCGAACGCTGTGCTGTGCTGCTGCATCTGATCGATGGTTCAGCAGGTGATGTCGTTGACACCTGGCGCACCATACGCCGGGAACTCACAGAATATGGCGGGGGACTGGCCAGTAAACCCGAGATTATTGCACTCAACAAAAATGATGCCATGACCCCGCGTGAGGCCTCGGCTCGCCGCCGCGCCTTAGAAAAAGCGAGTGGCGCTTCTGTTGTGCTCATTTCAGCGGCAACCCGTCAGGGTGTACCTGAGCTGTTGCGTACAATTCAGAATCAGGTCACAGAGATACGCAATGAGGAGCGCGATAACGCCTCCTGATCTCGTTTCACTTCAAGCCGCTGTGGCAAACAGGTTCTGAGACTATGACCGGACGCGCTCTTCCCCCTTCCCTGACTTCTGCCCGACGCCTTGTTGTTAAAATCGGCAGCGCTCTGGTTGTGGATACTGAAAAAGCCCTCCCCCGGCAGGAGTGGCTGAACAGCGTTGCTGCTGACATTGCACAGCTGCACAGGCAGGGCACGGCCGTCACCGTAGTTTCGTCAGGGGCTATCGCCCTGGCGCGCCACAGCCTTGGCATGACAGGGCGTACACTGCAACTGGCGGAAAAACAGGCCGCAGCAGCTGTCGGGCAAATCAGCCTGGCGCAGGCCTGGAGCAAGGCCCTGCATGCTCATGGTCTGACTGCCGCACAGCTTCTTCTGACACCGGGTGATACGGAAGACCGAAAGCGGTACCTCAACGCCCGTGCCACGCTTGATACTCTTATAAAACTGAACTGTGTGCCGGTTATTAATGAAAACGATACCGTCGCTACGGCTGAGATCCGCTTTGGTGACAATGACAGGCTGGCAGCCCGAGTTGCACAGATGATCGATGCTGACCAGCTTGTTTTACTCTCTGACATTGATGGTCTCTACACAGCTGATCCCCGCCTTGACCCGACAGCACAACACCTGCCGGTTATCGACGCTCTGACACCTGAAATTGAGGCCATGGGTGGTGAGCCTCCTCCTGGTTATTCTTCAGGTGGTATGCGCACCAAATTACTCGCAGCAGATATCGCTACACGTTCAGGCTGTGCAATGGCTATTGCAAAGGGCCAGCCCCTGCACCCGCTGCGCGCTCTGCTGGATGGAGCAAGATGCTCCTGGTTCCTGCCGCGCACATGTAGCCAGGACGCCCGCAAACAATGGATTGCAGGCAGCCTGACCCCTGCAGGAAAAATTATTGTTGACCGGGGCGCTGTTGCCGCCCTGCAGCAGGGATCATCCCTTCTCCCCGCCGGGATTACGCAGGTTGAGGGACAATTTTCACGCGGGGATCTTGTGAGCGTTACTGACGAAGCCGGGCTGCTTTTGGCTCATGGCCTGTCATTTTACGATGCGGAAGCCATACGTCGGATCGCAGGGCATCATTCATCAGAAGTTGAAAAAATTCTTGGCTGGCAACATCATGACGAGATTATCCACCGCGATAACCTCGTTATGGTATAAAATAAGTTCAAGAGCCTGAACGTGTCGGAGGCCAGTTTAGCATTGGCTCCGTGCGTTCAGCTGCCTGCCTGCGCTGATCAGCATAATCAGGACGGTCCTGGCTAAAATCGATACGGTGTGGCTCTCTGTTCGCATCAGGCGCACGCTCATGCTCTGATTCTACCGGCGATTTTTGTGTATGCCACGGCATTGAACGCGCCCCGCGCGCCGTCGGGGCAGCCGTCATGTGCGGAACAGGCGGAGCACCACGACGGGGCTCATAAGCATCTGATACACGCGGCGCACGTATAGCCGGCAAAATAGCCGGCATTGCAGGCGGTTCTTCAGCACGGGGCGGAGGGGGTGGCGCAAAACGCACTTCCTCAACTGTTACACCACCAGATGAAACAGGTACCTGTGCATCAGGTGCAGGCACATCCCGCACGGCTGAAGATGATTTCTGCGCCTGTAAAGCAACAAGATGCATAGAGACAGAACGCAGATCAGCCTGAATTTCATGCTGCTGCAGTTCTATCTCTGCCAGACGGCCTTTAAGGCCAAACACGGCAAACGGAATCATCAGAAAAAACAGGCCGTACACCACAGCAGTGACGACAAGAAATACCTGCAGCCAGAGTGGCATCCACTCAGGAAAAAAATCTGACATCGTGCTCCTCTGACCCTGTTTTAAAATTCATCCGCCTGCCGGCATATGGCAGCTGAATTACATACCCAATGCCCGTCTGTAGATATCAAGCAGTGTTTCCTGCTCTTCCACTTCAGCGGGCTCCTGCTTACGGATACGGATGATCTGGCGAATCACCTTCACATCAAACCCGGCAGATTTTGCCTCCGTGAAAATATCCTTAATATCGCTTGCCAGAGCTTTGCGCTCTTCTTCCAGGCGCTCAACGCGCTCTATGATGCTGCGCAGGCGATCAGCGGCAACACCACCGGCTGCTGCGTCTTCACCACTGGAAAAACCTTCATTATCCATAGCGTCTGGTCCTCTGTTTTGTGATTCATAACCAGGCTGCCAGCCCCGGAGAGATATTACCACCCGCCCCACGACTATCAGAACCGACGGGATTATCGCGGCATGAGCCTGCGGTCAATTGCCTTGACAGCTATCCTCCTTCCGGACAAACCCTAAATCATGAAGCTGATATCTCTGCTATGACCTGTTACAGACTATAAACAAAAACAGGTAACAGGCCTGCCAGAGAAAAAAGCACTTCGCCCTCATTATTCTTGCGGGAGGAACCCAGGGACATGGCCCATATCAATCAAGTTGACCCGTTTGACTTTGTCATCTTCGGAGCAACCGGCGATCTGACCATGCGCAAGCTTCTGCCAGCTTTTCTGCGCCGTTTTCATGCAAAAGAGTTTGCCGATGAAGCGCGTATTATCTGCATTGCCCGCTCTGCCCATTCGGAGGATGACTACCGCCAGCAGGTCAGCAAAACTCTGCGCGAATTTGCCCCTGAGACAGCAAAGAGTACAGCCACGCTTAACCGCTTCCTCAAGCTGGTTCAGTATATCCCGCTCGATGCGACCAAAGCAAATAGCGACTGGTCTGGCCTGGAAAAAGCTCTGGCTGACCCGACTCGCATTCGTGTTTTTTACCTGGCGACCAGTCCCGCGCTGTATTCTCCGTTATGCGCAGCTTTGTCGAAACATGATCTTATCACCGATAAAGCCCGCCTCGTGCTTGAAAAGCCAATCGGGGTTGATTTCACCACCGCGACAGAAATCAATGACGGTGTAGGTAAGTTTTTCCACGAAAGCGCCATTTACCGGATCGATCATTACCTGGGCAAAGAAGGCGTGCAGAATCTTCTCGCACTGCGCTTTGGCAATCCCGTTCTTGAGAAACTCTGGTCCTCTGACGCAATTTCTCACGTACAAATTACCGCGGCTGAAACCGTTGGTGTTGGCACACGTGGCGCATATTACGATGAGTCAGGGGCTTTGCGCGATATGATGCAAAACCACCTGCTTCAGGTGCTGTGTATGCTGGCGATGGATGCCCCGGCCTCACTCAGCGCTGATGATCTGCGCAATGAAAAGCTCAAAGTACTCAATGCACTTCGCCCGATGACATCTGAAATGGTAAGGCAGAATGTTATTCGTGGTCAGTATACAGCCGGCCTGTGCGGGCAGGAAAATGTCTGCAGCTATCAGGATGATCTGGGCAAAGACCGCACATCAAATACTGAAACATACGTTGCCATCCGTACAAAAATCCGTACCAGCCGCTGGGGCAACACGCCGTTTTATTTACGCACCGGCAAACGAATGGCCGCAAAAACAACCGAGATTGTTTTGCAGTTCCGCCCGCAGATCTGGTCTATTTTCAGCAACACTCCTTCACCCGGGCGTCTGGTTATCCGCATTGCTCCTGAAGAGGGCCTGTCTCTGGTTCTTGCCAGTAAAGACCCTGGTGCAGGTGGTTTCAGAGTGCGGAACGCTGATCTTCAGATGCTTTATAATGATCAGTTCAACATTACCTACCGGGATTCCTACGAGCGCCTTCTGCTTGATGCTGTGAGAGGAAACCCGGCTTTATTTATCAGACGTGACGAAGTTGAAGCCTCATGGCGCTGGGTTGAGCCTATTCTGGCAACATGGCGCGAAGACCTTTCCCCCCTTGAACCTTATCCCGCCGGGAGCTGGGGCCCCGCGTCCGCCCGTATTTTACTGGCACGTGATGGCGCACTCTGGCATGAAGATATGCAGACATGAGCGACAAAACACTTCTCAACCCCAAAAAAACACCCAAAAAACGCACGTTACGCCAGCATGTTCTGCGCCGCCTGGTTATGGTTGTGCCTCTTATGCTGCTGATGATCGGGCTGGCTAAAACCGGTTTTCTCGATAAAATGGCTGACCGCTATACCTTCCGCGCTGAGAGCTGGTTTAATGACACGGCTCTTGTCAGTCACCTGCGTTTACTCGTAACGAGCAATGGTATGTCGCACGACAGACCTGACTGCCTGCTGTTTATCGTCAATGGCAACGACCCGCTGACCGCTTCACGTATTGACGTGATGCAAAAGCATTCAGGCACATGCCCCAACCCGGGCAAAGAACTGCCAAAACTCTTTACGTTGCAGATTGACCGAGTCAACCACACTATTATGTCTGACCAGGGGTCTCCGGGTGAATTCCACCCTGTTCCCTGAGAGCGCCTGCAAACGCCCTGCGCAGCATTTTCCCTCCGGCGCGCAGGGCCCGTTTACCGGGGGGCATAACCGCATAGAAATTAAGAAAACCGTGCAGGGCTCCTGAATAACAGGCATAAGCCACCGGTACACCTGCTGCCCTGAGAGCCTGCGCATAGCGGGCACCATCATCACGCAACGGATCACACTGAGCGGTCATGATAACAGCGGGAGCCAGCCCGGTCAGATCCTGAGCAAACCCGGGTGCAAAACGCAGATCTGTCCAGTTCTCTTTATGAGCAAGATACTGCGCTCCATACCATCTTAGCGCGTACTGCGATAAAAAATGCCCCTCACCATAATGCTCATGTGAGCGGGAAATATCATCACCATAAAGCGTAGGATAATATAAAAGCTGCAAAACCGGGCGGGGCAAACCTCCCTTTTTAGCCTGCTGCGCCAGAACGGCGGCAAGGTTCCCCCCTGCACTATCACCAGCCACGGCAACGTCCCCTCCCCAGTAATGGCGGGACTGCTCTGCAAGCCAGCGCAGAACAGCCTGAACGTCTTCCACTGCGGCAGGAAAAGGATGTTCAGGCGCCAGGCGATATTCAGGCATGAGCACAGCCGCCCCTGAACTTCGGGCAAGACGACAGCAGATACCATGATGGGAAGTCAGACCACAATGAACAAACCCACCACCGTGCAGAAACAAAACGACCCCTCTGACACGACCATATGGAATGTAAAGACGGGCACGCAGCATACCGTTAGCCCCAGGCACTTTCAGAGAAATTACCCGCCTGACCTGCAGAGATGACAGGCATGGTATAAAGGAAGGGCTATCTGTCACCTTACGCAACCGGGCTAAAAAAGCCTCCCTTACCCTGAGCTGATCATCCGGACTCAACGGAATTGCCGAAGGCTGATCTGCGTTCTTTTTCTGCTGACGGGCTGCCTGTTTCCTGATGCACCACAATAAAAATCGCGCAGAACGTGTCGGGCGCGCCGGGTCAGATGCCGCATGTGAAAACTCAGAACAACGCATATCCGAACCCTTTTTATGGTTTGTGAACAGTATCGGCAGTGCTAATTTTACCTGAAAAAATTCTCTTTATACATGCAGATGCTTATATAATGACCATTACCCGGCTTTTCGGCCTTGACCTGCAACGCATCCCGACGCAGGGTGCAGCCTCCAGGCGGTTGGACGGTCGCTGCTCTGCTTTGCAGAGGAGAGGAAAGTCCGGGCTCCACGGGAGAACGGTGCCGGTTAACTGCCGGCGAGGGCGACCTTAGGGAAAGTGCCACAGAAAACAAACCGCCTTCCGGGTTTTTTCATGGGAAACCATGGGACAAACTGAAGGTAAGGGTGAAACGGTGCGGTAAGAGCGCACCGCTCAGCTGGTAACAGCCGAGGCATGGTAAACCCCACCGGGAGCAAAACCGAATAGGGACAGCAGAAACCCCGCAAGGGCGTTTCAGAGGTTCTTCCGCCTCGCTGTCCGGGTTGGTTGCTTGAGGTATGCTGCAAGGCATATCCTAGAAGAATGACCGTCCAGGCTCCTTACGGAGCCGGACAGAACCCGGCTTACAGACCGCCTGGATTAACCTTCCTAAGTTGTTAATAAATATTAACAATTCGTTTATTCCTGATATTTTCATGAACAAAATAATCTCTCTGCCCAGGCGCAATTCAGGCAAACAATATTCAGACTTATTTTTTCTTTACTCTTCTCAAAGATACTTAAAAAACAAACCGTTTTCTGTTATTTTTTATCTGGTTTGAATTGCTTCCCATGAAATCCCATGCTATCCCAAATATTAACAGCAGAGTGTGATTCCAGTCTTGCTTTGCATCAGGCACGCAAACAAATAACAACCTGCAGCAGGGGAAAAGCATCGGGTGAGTGTGTTTCTTGGCACACATGAAAACAAATTTGACGCGAAAGGTCGCGTCTCAATTCCGGCCGCGTTTCGCACTGTTCTCAAAAGCCAGCATATGGAAGGTGACTCTCTGATGATACTTCGTCCCTCACATGTCATGCCGTGCATCGAAGCCTGGCCTGCTGCTGCTTTTTCTCAGCTGACCAGCTCGCTTGACCGCCTGGATATGTTTTCTGACGAGCACGATGATCTGGCCGCAGCCCTGTATGCAGATGCCTACCCTGCTGACCCCGACCGTGAAGGACGAATTATTTTACCTGACTTTCTGCGCGACCATGCCGGCCTGACCAGCAGTGCAACGGTAGCTTTTATGGGTGTCGGGCGCACCTTTCAGCTATGGGAGCCTGAAGCAGCGAAACAGCGCCGTGCTGAAGCCCGCCTGCGTTCACGCCGCGTCAATCTGCCTGCTGCCCACAAAAATGAGGGGCACAGCTGATGACCACTCCTCTTTTCTCACCTTCAGTGCCGGGGCACTCAGGCCACGTTCCGGTCATGCTCTCCGAAGTGCTTAGCGCTCTTGCCCCCACTGACGGAGAGACCTTTCTCGACTGCACGTTTGGCGGTGGCGGTTACACATCTGCAATCCTGAATAGTGCAGACTGCTCTGTTTACGCTATTGACCGCGACCCCCATGCTATCGACCGTGGTCAGGCTCTGGCTGGTCATTTCTTATCTGCGGACGGATCCCCTCGCCTTCACATGCTGCACGGCTGCTTTGGCGACATGAAAAATCTGGCCGAAGCAGCCGGTATTTATGCATTTGACGGCATTGTGCTGGATCTGGGTGTATCATCATTTCAGCTGGATGAAGCTGAACGTGGCTTTTCATTTAAGCAGGATGGTCCGCTCGATATGCGTATGGGGCGCGACGGGCAGACAGCGGCTGATCTTATTAATACAGCCCCTGAAACTGAACTTGCTGATATTTTCCATTATTATGGTGAAGAGCGTCATGCACGTCGCGTAGCGCGGGCCATTGTTGCCGACCGGGCTGCCACCCCCTTCACCACAACCCTGCAGCTGGCCGAACTTATACGACGGATTGTACCGGCTGATCGTTCAGGCATTGATACGGCGACACGTTCTTTCCAGGGATTGCGTATTGCTGTTAACGACGAACTTGGAGAGATCGAAAATGGTCTGACCCAGGCGCTTGATCTGCTCTCTCCCGGGGGCAGGCTCGTTGTTGTTTCTTTTCACTCCCTGGAAGACCGTATTACCAAGCGTGTATTTGGTAAGGCGACTGGTAAAACACAAAATATTTCGCGCTATGACCCGCGCGCTGTCACGTCACGCAGCGCAGAGAGTGAGTTTGTCACTCTGACTTCTAAGCCTTTGCGCCCTGGTGCAGATGAGTCTGATACCAACCGACGCGCACGCAGTGCGAAGCTGCGTGCTATCGTGAAACGCCCTCTCGTATCTTCTTCGCCTGCTAAAGGACAGACCGTATGATACCCCGGCCATTTACATGCTGCTCGGCTATTCTGGCGATTGCGTCGGGATTTTTTCTTTATACGAAGAAGCACCAGACAACTTTACTTGACCAGCAGATTTCAAGAATTGTCTCAGAAACACAGCATGTCAGGGCGCAGACGGCTATGCTACGAACTGAGTGGGCGCTGGAAAATCAGCCCGAACGTCTGACACATCTGGCAGAGCACCACCTCCCGGACCTTCACCCTATGGAACCGGTTCAGTTCGTGCGCATGGCTGACCTTGGTAAAAACCTGCCACCTTTATCCGGGCCTGTTATGGCTCAGGCTGCGGCCCCGTCCGTAGTTGCGGCAGTGGCTGTCAAACCTCCGGTAACGGCAGTAGTGGCCGTAGCGAAACCTGTTTCGCACCTGCCACAGGACGCGCATGTTCATACAACAGCTGTTTCTTACACCAGTGCAGAACCTGCCATCAGACCTGTGCAGACAACTCTTACTGTACAGTCACCTGCCCCGGCAGCTGTTCACCATACGCTCACCATAACCGGGGCAGCTGCACATGACAGCAAACCGCAGCCCGTAAAGGTGTTAACTGCACAGCTACCTGCTTCGCATGAGGTACGGTTACCTGCACCAAAAATTATGGCGGCTCAGGTCATACCATCTGCATTGCCTGTAGCGGTGCACACCCGGCAGGCGGAGGTACGCCACCCGCTGCCTCTTACCGTTGCCAGCTGGCACGCGCCACGAACCAGACAGGCTGCACCATCTTCAGAATCAGGATATGTGGAAGCGCGCGCCGGTTCATCTTACGACAGCGGATCTCTGCTCAGCCGCAGCGGAACCGAAATGGCACCTCCGGTTCCCGTATCAAACTAAATCTGCCTCTGTTTACAGCCTGAAAGTGTCTGCATCCTGCAATGGCCCGATCGCCTCAAGAATCTGGTCCGTCTTCACCCCCATCACGCACAGTACGCGTCACCGGGGATGACCTGCGCGCACGCGCGCATCGCGATAAAATGCATGTCAGGCTCCTTGTCGTTGCTGCCGGTTTCTTTGGTCTTTTTTCTGCCGTAGCCGTCAAGCTCTCCATCGCGACAGTCTTTGCTCCTATGGCACCTGAAAGCCGGCAGATTGCCCCGCAGGTACCTAAGATCCCGCAAATTGACCCTAAAGGCAGCCTGTCAGCTGATTTCTCTCTGCCTCAGGTACATCGGGCATCTGTTATCGACCGTAACGGGCAGACACTGGCTTTATCTCTGCCGGTTGCTCAGGTCTATGCTAACCCGCAGGAGCTGATTGACCCGCAGGATGTGGCTAAGAAACTTCAGTCTGTTCTGCATGACCTGAATTTAGAAGAGGTTACACGTCGCCTCTCGCTACCCAAACAGTTTGTTTATATTGCACGTAACATCTCCCCACAGCAGGAGATGGCGATCAACAACCTTGGTATTCCCGGTATTTATTTTGAGCAGGGTGAGCGCCGCCGCTACCCTCTTGGCCGCACAGCTGCCCATATTATCGGGGCGGTTGATATTGATGATCATGGTATTGCCGGGGTAGAGCGTTATTTTAACACACGCCTGATGTCTGACCGCACTCCCCTGCGTCTTTCTCTTGACGTGCGCGTGCAGTCAGTCGTCCGGGACGAGCTTGCTGCTGCTATGGCAACATTCCAGGCTATTGGTGCCTGTGCCATCGTGATGGATGTCCATACCGGCGAAATCATCGCCATGGTCAGTCTGCCTGATTTTGATGCCAATGATTTTGTGCACGCAAAAAATGATGAGCATTTTAACAGGGCAGTAACCGGGCTATATGAGCCTGGTTCTACTTTTAAACTTCAGACTGCTGCTATGGGGCTGCAAACCGGCACCATTCATATCTGGGACCGTTTTTCTTCTGTGCCCATTCATGTCGGACGATTCAAAATCTCTGACATGAAAAGTGATCATTTCACGGAATGGCTAAGCCTGCCCGAAGTGATGGCTTACTCATCCAACCCGGCAGCGGCACATATCGCGCTTGACGTTGGTGCTGTAAAACAGGCCGCCTGGATGAAAGATATGGGATTTTTTGCTCCCGTACCAATTGAACTGCCTGAAGCCGCCCGCCCACTCGTGCCTCATCGCTGGAGCCTTTCAACAACGATGACAGTCGGATTTGGTCACGGCATTGCAGAATCTCCCCTGGCCATTGTGCGCGGTACAGCAGCAACCGTTAATGGTGGGATACTGATTAAACCAACATTACTGGAAGCCGGTGAAGCCGCTGAATCTGTTGTTAAAGCCAGAAACGAAGCTCCCGCTGCTGATGCAAACCTGAGAGACCTGCAAAGCGCGGCCTTCCAGCAGGCTCTTACCCATGCTCAGGCACAGCAGGCTGACAGCACAGCAGACAACAAAGACGGTGATGACCCCCAGCCGACACCCCAGGGTAAGCGGGTTATCTCTGAACAGATATCAGCTCTCCTTCGCAGGCTGCTACGCCTTGATGTTACAAAAGGCACGGGTAAAACGGCTGAATCTCCAGGGTATTTTGTTGGCGGTAAAACGGGTACAGCTGAAAAAATCGGACCACACGGTGGCTATCTGAAACATACAAATATTTCAGCCTTCACCAGCATTTTCCCAATGAATGCACCACGCTATGCCGTGTATGTCATGCTCGACAGCCCCAAACCAACACCAGAGACACATGGCTGGACAACCGCAGGCTGGAACGCCGCCCCGACTGTGTCAAAAATTATCACGCGTATTGGTCCGATGCTACAAATCTTTCCTGACACGGCCCATGCCGCAGAAATTGATGCAGGCATGGCTTTACCCATGCACCCGACACCTCCCCGTGGTGTGCGCCCTCTGGGACCAGGCAACGACCCCGGAGACCCCCGTAAAGCCGAAGCCGCACGCAAAGCCATGCAAATGGCTGAAAAACGCCTGAGAGCCCAACAAAAAAAACAATCTGCTGAGGTCATGGACGAATGAGCCTTTCTCTCCCCGCCCTGTGTCACGCAGCACATGTGCCTGTGTCTTCTCATGAGCACAGTCTTTTTCACACCGTCACAATCAGCGCCGTCACGGCTGACAGCCGTGCTGTTACGCCGGGTACTTTATTTGTTGCCTTGCCGGGTACAAAAACTGATGGGCGCGCTTTTATCGCCAGTGCCGTCACTCAGGGGGCCGCTGCGGTTCTTATGCCTGATGATGACACTCCCTGGCCATCCGACGTGCCACAACGCCCCCTTTTGCGTGCGGAAAATCCACGTAAGGCTCTGGCTCTTATGGCTGCTGCCCTTGCAGGCCGGCAACCGGCACCGCTGGTGGCGGTAACCGGTACAAATGGCAAAACGAGCACTGTTGGTTTTTTACGCCAGCTCTGGGCTCTGCATGGTTTTCGGGCCGCTGCCCTTGGCACACTGGGGCTGACCGGCACTGACCTGCCCCCGCTTAAAATGCCTGCGCTCACTACACCTGACCCTGTCGCACTGGCAAACGGTCTTGCTACTCTTGCACAGGCTGGGGTTAATCATGTTGCTCTTGAAGCCTCTTCTCATGGTTTGCAGCAAAACCGTCTGGATGGTCTGCATCTGACTGCTGCGGGCTTTACAAATCTGACACGCGACCATCTTGACTACCACGGTACGCCAGAGGCCTATCGCACGGCAAAACTCAGATTATTTTCTGAACTCTTGCCAGAGGGCGCTGTCGCAGCGGCCAATGCTGATATGGACCCGCAAACCCTTGCCGCACTGCGTGAAACAGCAAAAGCGCGCAAACTTACCCTGCGCACAGTTGGCTCTGAGGGCGATTATATCCGCCTGATCTCACAAACCCCTCTCCCCACAGGGCAGGAAATCGTGATTGATGCAGATGGCAGCCGTCATACTCTGACGCTTTCTCTGCCTGGCCGGTATCAGGTTGACAATATCCTGCTGGCTGCAGCCCTCGCCGCACAAAATGACATATCCCTGCAGGATGTTATCGCCCTCCTCCCCGGACTTGAAGGTGTAAAAGGCCGGATGGAACGGGTGCTGATGCTGCCTGACGGGGCTGCTGCCTATGTTGATTATGCACACACACCTGATGCCCTTGCCAGCCTTCTGGCCTCTTTACGCCCGCACACACAGGGTCGTCTGATTGTCGTATTTGGTGCAGGCGGAGACCGTGACCGCGGCAAACGCCCGCTTATGGCCCGGGAAGCGGCAAAAGGTGCTGATATTGTCATCATCACAGATGACAACCCCAGAACTGAAGACGCCGCCTCCATCCGTGCTGAAGTCAAAAGCGGCGCCCCTGATGCCCTCACCATTGGCAACCGCAGAGATGCTATAGCTAAAGGGCTGTCACTGTTAGCCCCTCAGGATATTCTTGTCATTGCCGGTAAAGGCCACGAGCAGGGACAGATTATTGGCACTGAAATACATCCTTTTGATGATGCCTCCGTCCTGCGCGAACTGGCAGGTGTTATATGACCGGACCACTCTGGACCGCTGAGGAACTGACAGCCGCAACCGGTGGACATTTTACCGGCCCATGCTCAGCTCTTATCACCGGTATTTCTATCGATACCCGCACCCTTGCTCCTGGTGATTTGTTCATTGCCCTGAAAGGCGAGAACAGTGACGGACATGCCCATATCAGCACAGCGCTTGAAAAAGGTGCGGCTGCGGTCATGGTGCATGATGCGATATCGTCTGATGACCCACGCCTGCTTGTTGTGTCTGATACCCTGAGCGGGCTTCAGGCTCTGGCTATGGCAGCCCGCGCCCGCTTTGCCGGCAAAACGATTGCCGTCACCGGCAGTGTTGGTAAAACGACCACCAAAGAAATGCTGCGCGTCGCCCTGGGCGCACTTGGGCAGGTGCATGCGGCTGAAGCATCATATAACAATCACTGGGGCGTCCCCCTCACGCTGGCACGCCTGCCCCGTGAAGCAGCATTCTGCATCAGTGAAATCGGCATGAACCACCCTGGCGAAATTTCGCCGCTGGCTCATATGGTTCGCCCAGATATTGCAGTTATCACCACCATCGCATCAGCTCACATCGGCTACATGGGCAGCCTTGATGCTATTGCTGAGGAAAAATCTGCGCTCATTTCTGCTCTGCCCACAAATGGCATTGCTGTGATACCTGACGATGCACACGGCCAAAGCTTTTTTACACAGGCAGCCGCTGCGGTTCACGGCACATTATGGTCCTGTGGTCAGAAGCCCGATAGTACCGTCAGAGCATCTGACCTGCATATGATGGCTGAAGGCTCTTCTTTTCAGGCGAGCACACCACACGGTACAGTCTCTGTGCGGTTAAACGCACCGGGTCAGCACCTGGTGCGCAATGCTCTGGCAGCACTGGGCGTCGTAGCCGCCCTGAAAGGTGACCTGCCGCGTGCCGCAGCTGCCATGGCCTGTTTCTCCCCGGGGAAAGGACGCGGCGCTTTTACTCACATTGCAGGCGGCGCCATAACACTGCTTGACGAGAGCTATAATGCCTCAGCAGCTTCTGTTAAAGCAACGCTTGAGACACTCAGACTGATTCCTGCCAGCCGTCATATTGCCATACTGGGCGATATTCGCGAGCTGGGTGATTTTTCAACGACCGAACACGCCGCACTGGCTCCTGTTGCTGCTCAGTGTGCTGATCTTATTTTTTGCTGCGGACCACACATGAAATCCCTCTATGATTCTCTGCCTCATGCGAAACAGGGCGCATGGGCTGAAAACTCTGCTGCCCTGGCCCCTCTTGCCTGCGCTGCCCTGCGGCGGGGGGATGTGCTTCTGGTTAAAGGCAGCCTTGGCAGTCGCATGCGTGTCGTTATCGAAGCTCTCACTGCTCTGTCTCATGTGGAACCCGCCTGATGCTCTCCTTTCTCTCCTCTCTTAGCCTGCATGATGGCCATGTTCCGCTTATCAACCTCCTGCGCTACATCTCTTTTCGTGCCGGCTGCGCCTGCCTGACAGCACTGGTCGTGTCGCTGTTTCTGGGCAAACCTCTGATTGCCATGCTCAGACGTATCCAGCGTGGCGGACAGCCCATCAGAGCGCTCGGACCAGAGCGCCACCTGGTTGAAAAAGCCGGCACCCCAACAATGGGTGGTGTGCTTATTCTGATCTCAATGCTGGTTTCCATATTATTATGGGGTGACCTGTCTAACGGGCTTTTATGGGCTGTAATGCTGACTACTCTTGGCTTTGGCGGCGTTGGCTTTGCCGATGATTATCTGAAGCTTTCAAAACGCAATACGGATGGTGTGTCGAAGCGCGCGCGACTTGGCAGCGAGTTTCTGATCTCTCTGCTCTGCGGATGGTGGCTGCAACACATGATGCCACCTGACCTCGCCAATAAAGTGGCCTTTCCGTTTGCTAAAGACCTGTTGCTGCCACTCGGCTTTGCTTTTCCGCTTTTTGCCATGATCACCATTACCGGATTTGGTAATGCTGTGAACTTCACTGATGGCCTTGATGGCCTGGCTATTGTGCCTGTTGTTATTGCCGCTCTGGTCTTTGGTCTGCTGTCTTACGTTGTCGGGAATCATGTTTTTGCTGATTATCTACAGGTGCATGCCGTACCAGGTGCCGGTGAACTGGCCGTTTTCTGTGCAGCCCTGATTGGTGCCGGCTTAGGGTTTTTGTGGTTTAACGCACCACCGGCTTCGGTATTCATGGGCGACACCGGCTCTCTCTCTCTTGGCGGGGCGCTGGGGGCCCTGGCAGTTGCCATTAAACATGAGCTGGTACTGTGCATTGTTGGCGGGCTGTTTGTCATTGAAACCTGCTCCGTTGTGATACAGGTTTTCTGGTATAAACGTACAGGACGTCGTATTTTTCTGATGGCGCCCATACACCATCATTTTGAGAAAAAAGGCTGGGCTGAACCGAAAATCGTGATCCGTTTCTGGATTGTCTCTATCGTTCTGGGGCTGTGCGGCCTGGCCACGCTGAAACTACGATGACACATATTTTTCCTGACACTCTTTTTACAGATCATCGCTATGCCGTGCTGGGTCTGGGGCGCAACGGCAGCCCCGCAGCCATAGCCCTGGCGCAAATGGGTGCGAGCGTTCAGGCATGGGACGACAGCGAACAGGCACGTAATGGCCTGCTTGCTCTTATTGCCCGGCAACCTGCTGACATACAAAACCGCCTTACTCTTGCACCACCTGAAACCTTCGATGGCTTTTCTGCTCTGGTGCTGTCTCCGGGTATTCCCCACATCCTGCCGGCTCCGCACCCGGCAGCAGCCCGCGCCCGTGCAGCAGGTATACCTGTTCTTTCAGATGCTGAACTGCTGTTTCAGGCTGTGCGTAAAGCTGGCAGCAAGGCACGCTTTGCCGGCATTACCGGCACAAATGGCAAAAGCACGACCACAACCCTCCTCGCTTATATCCTTGAACAGGCTGGCATGCCTGTTGCGGCGGGAGGCAATCTCGGCCCCGCGGCACTCAGCCTGCCACTTTTGCCGGACAACGGTGTATATGTGCTTGAGATGTCATCCTACATGCTTGAGCGCCTTGAGAGCATGCATTTTGATGTCGCCTGCCTGCTTAACCTGACACCTGACCATCTTGATCGTCATGATGGCATGAGCGGATATACCGAGGCCAAAAAGCAGATCTTTAAAGGTCAGACACAAAACGACCTTGCTGTTGTCGGCATTGAAGATAATTTTTGCCGCGCTGTCATTGATGAGTTACGGACAAAAAACTGTAACTGCATAACCATCTCGGGCAACCCTGATGAACCACAGGCTGATATTTTCGCAGACGGAAAAATACTCCGCCGCAAAACGGAAAAGCTCGCCTCTGCGGGTCCTGCCCTGCCAGGTAGTCACAACGCACAAAATGCAGCGGCAGCATGGGCTATGGCAGAGTTTCTGGGCGTTAATCCTGACGTTATCCGTCAGTGCCTTTCCTCTTTTGCTGGATTACCGCACCGGCAAAAAATTGTCGTACAGCATCAGGGGGTAACGTTTATCGATGACAGCAAAGCCACGAATGCTGATGCAACAGCGCGGGCGCTCGACTGTTATGAAAAGCTGATCTGGATTGCCGGTGGCATAGCAAAAGAAGGTGGTATTGACTCACTTTCATCATATTTCCCGCGTATCAGACATGCTTTCCTGATCGGACGCGATGCTGAAAAGCTGGCAGAAACACTCCGTGCGCATCAGGTCCCCTTTACGGTTGCCGGCACGCTTGACAAGGCTGTGCCTGCGGCTTTTGCTGAGGCAAAGAGCTCACAGACACCTGTTGTGCTGCTCTCCCCTGCCTGTGCAAGCTTTGACCAGTTTTCAGGTTTTGAAGCACGTGGGTTATATTTTCAGCAGCTGGCACAGGCTCTGACGAACCCGTCTGTTTCTCAGCCAGGAGAAAGTATCTGATGCCAGGCTTTTCCCGCAGTGATGATTCCCCCTTTGGGCGATGGTGGCGCAGTGTTGACCGCACAACGCTCATCTGTGCCTTCATTCTGATCGGGTTTGGCTATATTCTTATGCTGGCTGCAAGCCCTGCTGTTGCAGTACGTATCGGCGCATCGCGCAATATGTTTATTTTAAAGCAGGTGATGTTTCTCACCGTTGCCGGTACGATTATGACCGGCGTTTCAATGCTGTCGCGCAGAACTGTTCTCAGACTGGCTATGGTCTGCGGGGCGCTGATGCTCGGGGCAACCCTGCTGACACTGGTGCATGGCATTGAAATTAAAGGGGCTCGCCGCTGGATTGCACTGCCACTTATGTCTCTCCAGCCTTCTGAGTTTCTGAAACCCTGTTTTGCTGTGGTTACCGGCTGGCTTCTGACACAGCGGCGCCTGTCACGCTATCTGCCAGGGATGCTGATCGCTTTTGTTCTGTATGGCATTATCCTCATGCTGCTTAAATCGCAGCCTGACATTGGCATGCTGACCGTCGTAACGCTGGTATTTCTGATCCAGCTTTTTGTCGATGGTCTGAGCCTGGCCCTGGTCGGCGTTGGTGTTGCTCTTATTATTGCTGCTGGCATTTCAGCCTTTTTTCTGTTTCACCATGTGCGCTCACGTGTTGAGCGCTTTCTGCACCCTGATGTAGGCGACCATTATCAGATTGACACTGCACTGCGTGCTTTTGGCAATGGCGGCCTGGCCGGGCGCGGTCCAGGTGAAGGGCGGGTTAAAGACCTGCTGCCAGATGCTCATGCTGACTTTGTTTTTGCCGTTGCAGGCGAGGAATATGGCATGATTGTTTGCATGCTTATCATTCTTGTCTTTAGTGTTATTATCATCCGCACGCTGCTGCGCCTTATTCGTGAAGATAATGCTTTCGTCGTTATTGCTGTAACGGGACTTATTTCTGGTTTTGGGTTTCAGGCTTTTGTAAATATGGCTTCAACCCTGCATCTGATCCCGACCAAAGGCATGACACTACCCTTTATTTCTTACGGTGGCTCTTCAGCAATGTCGATTGCTCTGGCTCTGGGTATGGTCCTCGCTCTGACCCGCCATCAGCCAGGGGATCGCGCAAATTTTGGTTCACCCCTTTTAACCCCCCGAACACAGGGACGCACACCATGAGCACATCACGCACCATTGTGATCGCAGCCGGCGGAACGGGCGGACATTTTTTCCCCGCGCAGGCTCTGGCAGATGAGCTGAGTGCCCGCGGGCATACCCTTGTACTTATGACCGATGAGCGCACGGGCGCTATCAGTGAGGGTGTCTTCTCCAAAGGTCAGCAGTTTACCCTGCCTGCCTCAGGCGTGGTGGGGCGTAACCCTCTGCGCGCGCTGAAAGCCTGCCTGACACTTCTCAAAAGTGCATGGAAAGCCCGCTCACTGCTGCAAACCATCAGGCCTGATGCTGTTGTCGGCTTTGGTGGCTACCCCTCCGTTGCTCCCCTGCTGGGTGCGCGGCTTATGGGTAAGACACACCCTCCGCTGATCATCCACGAAGGTAACGCCATTCTTGGGCAGGCTAATGCTGTTCTCTCCCGCTTTGCTGATGTCATTGCGACATCCTTCCCGACCGTAGCCCGCCTGCCAGTTGGCACCCATACCGTGCTGACGGGCATGCCGGTACGTCCGGCCATCACCGCACTGGCAGGCGAGCCATTTACTCCACCTGGCGAAACTATCAGCCTGCTGGTATGGGGAGGTTCGCTCGGGGCTACTGTTTTTTCTGAAGTATTGCCGGCTGCACTGGCACGCCTTTCCCCCGAGCTGCGTAAGCGCCTGCGCGTAACACAACAAGCCCGCAAAGCCGATATCGAGGTCGTGCGCAAAACATATGCAGAGCTTGGCCTGAATGCCCGTGTTGAGTCCTTCCTCAGCGATGTGCCCGATCTTCTCAGGTCAGCGCATCTGGTTATTGGCCGCGCCGGAGGGTCATCCATTGCAGAGCTGACTGTTGCCGGGCGCCCTTCCATTCTCGTTCCACTGCCCATAGCAGCCAGCGATGAGCAGACTGAAAATGCCAAGGCCATCACCTCTGCCGGAGCAGGCTGGATCATGCGCCAGCCCGACTTTACGCCTGTTGCTCTGGCATCACGCCTCACAGATTTACTTACCTCACCCGATGAGCTTGAGCGCGCTGCAGCCGCAGCTGCCAGGCTTGCCCGTCCCGATGCCGCCAGACACCTGGCTGACAGTGTAGAAGAATGCTTTCATCTTTCCCCATCTTCAGTAAACCAGCCTCCTCACAGCCCTCAGAAAACAGTCTGAATATGAGAGCTCTGCCCCTCTCGATCGGCACCATCCACTTTGTCGGCATTGGTGGTATTGGCATGTCAGGCATTGCTGAGGTGCTCAGTATGCTGGGTTACTCTGTTCAGGGGTCTGACATCAGCGAAAATGCCAATGTTAAACGCCTGCGGGCTGCCGGTATTCCTGTCACTGTCGGGCATGCAGCAGAAAACCTGGGCGAGGCGCAGGTCGTTGTTATTTCAACTGCAGTAAGCCGTGACAACCCTGAGGTTGTTGCTGCACGCAGCCGCCTTGTGCCTGTTGTGCGGCGCGCCGAAATGCTGGCTGAACTCATGCGCCTGCGCTGGTCTGTTGCGATCGGGGGGACACACGGAAAAACCACAACCACCAGCCTGGTTGCCGCTGTACTCGAAGCCGCACACCTGGACCCTACCGTCATTAACGGTGGCATTATTGAGGCCTATGGCACCAATGCCCGTATGGGCAAAGGTGACTGGATGGTTGCCGAGGCTGACGAAAGTGATGGATCTTTCCTCCGTCTCCCGGCTGTCATTTCTGTCGTGACAAACATGGACCCCGAACATCTGGACCACTGGGGTTCAGCCGAGGCTATGGAAGCGGCCTACGACCAGTTTGTCTCTAACGTGCCTTTTTATGGCTTTGCTGTTTTATGCATCGACCATCCGGCTGTGCAGCAGATGATCCCGCGCCTGTCAGACCATCGTATTGTCACTTATGGTTTCTCTCCTCAGGCTGATGTCAGAGCAGAAAAATTAGAGACAGACAAAACCGGCGCAACATTTGACGTCGTACTGACAGACCGGGTCTCTCGTGAAACACGCAGAGCAGGCCCCTTCCGCCTGCCAATGCTGGGTGCCCATAATGTTCAGAATGCACTGGCGGCCATTGCCGTTGCCACTGAAATGCAGATTTCTGACGATGTCATTCGCTCAGGCCTTGCCTCTTTCCGTGGTGTGAAACGCCGCTTTACCCGCACAGGTGAAACCGGCGGCATTACCGTAATTGATGATTACGGTCATCACCCGGTAGAAATTGCTGCGGTTTTAAAAGCCGCCCGCCAGGCCGGGGCGCGTAACGTCATTGCTGTAATGCAGCCTCATCGTTACTCACGCCTGCAAATGCTCTTCTCAGATTTCTGCACCTGTATGAACGATGCAGACACCGTTATTGTCTCCGATGTATATGCTGCGGGTGAAGCACCGATTGATGGCATTGACCGCAATGCTCTGATCGAGGGTCTGCGTGAACGTGGTCACCGCTCTGTTTCTGGTCTTAACAGCCCTGATGAGCTTGCTGCCATGGTGCACGATATTGCAAAGCCTGGCGACCTGGTTGTCTGCCTTGGTGCGGGGACGATCACAACATGGGCCCAGGCCCTGCCAGAGCAGCTTGCTGCGCTGCAGGCTCAGGCCGGGCAGTCATCATGACAGCCCCAAGCATGATCAGCCTTGTGCAAAAAGCTTTTAGCTCAGCGCGGGGGCGCGTAACTGAACAGGCTCTGCTTGGGCCACGCACATGGTTTCGTACTGGCGGTGCCGCTGAATGGCTCTTTCAGCCTGCGGATACGGATGACCTTGCTGCGGTTATGCAAAACCTGTCACCGGAGCTGCCTGTCACGACCCTTGGTGCCTGCTCTAACGTCATTGTGCGTGATGGAGGAATAGAAGGGGTTGTGCTGCGCCTGAGCCGTGGTTTTTCTGACATCGTGACCGAGAAAGATGGTCTGATTGTCGGGGCAGCCTGTCTTGATGCCACAATCGCTGAACATGCCGCTCAGGCCGGACTGGCCGGACTTGAATTTCTGGCTGGCATTCCCGGTTCAGCAGGTGGTGCCGTACGCATGAATGCCGGAGCCTATGGGTCTGACATTGCAACCATCCTTGACTGGGCAGAAATTGTCACGCGCGATGGCTCTGTTATCAGGCTTGATGCCGGGGCACTCAATTTTGGATATCGTCGCTCCGGGCTGCCAGAGGGGGCTGTCGTTACACGCCTGCGTCTGCGCGGCACGCCGGCCAGCCCGGCTGATATTGCAGCGTCTATCTCAGCCATTCGTGCAGCCCGTGAAGACTCTCAGCCCGTCAGAGCCAGAACGGGTGGCTCGACATTCCGCAATCCTGATGCTGAAGAATCACTGCTGAAAGCATGGCAGCTCATTGACCAGGCCGGCTGTCGCGGTTTGCAGATGGGCGGAGCACAGGTCAGCGAAAAACATTGCAATTTTTTAATTAACACAGGTACAGCAAGCGCGTCAGATCTGGAATCTCTTGGCAATCATGTCCGCCAGCGCGTTGCAGACCATTCAGGCGTTACCCTTCACTGGGAAATTAAACGTATCGGCAAAGCAGGAGTCTCTGAATGACAACAGCCAGGCGCGTCACCGTTCTGATGGGAGGTATGTCTTCAGAGCGCGAAGTCAGTCTTGTTTCCGGTAAAAATGTTGCCGAAGCCCTGCGCACTGCCGGTTATATCGTCAGCGAGCTTGATGCCTCCTCTGACCTCGCCGCACTGGTGAGCAACCTTAAAGAACAAAAACCGGATGTCGTCTTTAATGCCCTCCACGGGCGATATGGCGAAGATGGCTGTATTCAGGGCATTCTTGAATGGATGAAAATTCCCTACACCCATTCTGATGTCCGCGCCTCAGCTGTTGCTATGGATAAAGCTGCCGCACGCGCTGTTTTTCTGGCGGCTGGCCTGCCCGTTGCAAAAGGTAAAGTCGTCAGCATTGAAGAACTCGCAAAAGCTGATCCTCTCCCTGCCCCCTACGTGATTAAACCACTGAATGAAGGCTCATCTGTAGGTGTCTATATCATCCGTGAAGGCTCAGATCAGCGTAAAGAAATCGCTGCAAACTGGGGCTACGGCCCGTATGCCCTGGCAGAAGAGTTTATTCCTGGCCGTGAAATTACGGTCGGTGTCATGGGTGACCGTGCACTGACCATTACTGACATCACACCAACCCCCGGTCAGGGGCATGATTTCTACGACTATGATGCAAAATATAAGACGGGCGGCTCAACACATGTGCTGCCGGCTCAGCTTGACGAAACAACAGCGCAGCAGGCTCTTGAAGCATCCGTCAAAGCACATCAGGCTCTGGGCTGTTCAGGTGCCTCACGCGCTGACTTTCGCCTTGACGATACCGGCTCTGGCCCTGCGCGCCTGGTCTTGCTTGAGGTCAACACTCAGCCTGGCATGACCGCGACCTCTCTGCTGCCAGAGCAGGCCGCATGGTGTGGAATAAGCTACCCTGAGCTGTGCAGCTGGCTGACAGAGCAGGCCCTTAACAAATAATGCGTATGCCTCCCCCCCCTCCGGCAGACAGACCATCACGTCTGCAACTGTTTATGCGCAGACAGAAAAAAACGCTGCGCCCCGTTGCCGGTCTGTTTCTTGTGGGCATTCTGGCGGGCGGAGGCTTTTTATATCTGAGTTCTCCTCAGACCAAATCTCACCTCTCCTCCTGGTTACAGCACATTGCCAGCAAAGCACCGCTGCACATTGTCTCAATTAAAACAGATGGTGCCCAGCTCACCAGCCCTGAAGCTATTTCAGAAGCTCTGGGGGTTCATGTTGGCGACCCAATTCTCGCATTTAGTGTCAGTGGTGCCCGTGACCGCCTTAATAAGCTGCCTTTTGTCGACCACGTTATCGTAGAACGTCACCTGGCTGGTGACATTGTTGTTCATATTACAGAACGTCCTCCCTTCGCGGTCTGGCAGCATAACAGGCACTTCATTCTCATCGACAGGCAGGGTAACCCTGTGCCTGATCAGGGCATGACCGGTAAAGATGCTGAAGCTTTCACGAAGCTGCCCCTGGTTGTGGGTGTGGGTGCCAGTGAAGCTGCTGCCTCCCTGATTGATGTTTTATCAAAGGAGCCTGAAATACGCAGTCATGTCGCTGCGGCTGTCAGGGTCAATGAACGACGCTGGAACCTCGTTCTGCACAACAATATTACTGTTCTTCTCCCTGAAGGTGAGGAAGAGCCCGCTATTCACAGACTGGCCTCTATTCAGAAATCGACACATCTGCTGGACCGGTCTATTGTCTCTGTTGATATGCGTCTGCCTGACCGGCTGACCGTAACAAAACAACAGTCAGAGCCCGGACTCTCGGGCACATCTTCTTCGCCTCCACCGGAACACACACCATGACCAGTCTTTCTCCTTCTGCATCTTCGGGCTGGTCACTGCGTCCAAAACGTTCTTCTTCTGGTCTGCCTGTGAACCATCATTCCTCATCTTTGCTGCCTCCCTCCTCCGATAACAGTAAACGTCAGAAGCCCTGGCGCAGCGGTTATTTTGCTGTTCTCGATATTGGCTCAACGAAAATAACCTGCCTTATCGGACGTGGCGAAAGTAATGGTATCCTTCGCGTTGTGGGCTGTGGCTGGCGTCGGGCTGATGGTATTCGCAATGGTGCAATCACAGACCTGCACAAAGCTGAGGCTGCCATACGTGCAACAGTTGGTCAGGCTGAAAGAATGGCTGACCGCTCAGTTGACGGAGTTGTGGTCAATCTCTCCTGCGGGCACCCGGCAAGCCGTTTGTATAACGTACGCTGGCCTATAGGCGGGCGTATTGTTTCTGAAGCTGATATCAGGCGCATTATCAATGAAGGGCGCATGCAGGCCACGCTTGAAGGGCGTGAGGTCGTGCATACGCTTCCTATCGACTTTACTGTCGATGATACAGAAAATGTCGTCGACCCCCGCGGTCACCTCTGCGACACTCTGAAAGTCAGACTGAATATTATTGATGCCGCATCTACAGCCCTTCTGAACCTTCAGACTGTTCTCAACCGTTCAGAGCTTAAGCTCGACGCCCTTGTTTCTTCTCCCATGGCGTCAGGTCTGTCCGTTCTTAATGCTGATGAACGCGAACTTGGTACGACGGTCATTGATATGGGAGGTGGCACCACATCTCTTGCCGTTTTTGGTGAAGGCCAGCTTCTGCACACAACACAGATTGGCGTTGGTGGACAGCACGTTACCCGTGACATTGCGCGCGGACTGAGCACATCACTTGAAAATGCTGAGCGTCTGAAAACTGTTTATGGCAGCGCAGACCTGGCATCCGACGTGGAAGATGACCTGCTGACAGTTGAGCTGCTGGGAAATGATGTGCCGCATTTTGAGCAGATTTCCCGCTCGCATCTTGGCAGAATCATTCGCCCCCGTATGGAAGAAACTCTCGAATTAGTGCGTGAAAAGCTTGATGGAGCCGGCCTTGGCAGTGCCGCAAGCGGCCGTATTGTGCTGACTGGCGGCGGATCTTTACTTGACGGCATACGCCCCCTGGCTGAACGAATTCTTGGCGCGCCTTCAGCAAAAGGCCGTCACGGCCCTGCATTTAACCGTTCTGTCAGACTTGGCAGGCCCAAAAATATTATTGATTTACCAGAGAAAACCGCTGCTTCAGCTGGCTTTGCCACAGCAGCCGGGCTGCTCTCATGGGCAGCCAGCGCGGAAAGACCTTTCGGTGATGTTGAATTCAGAGAAACACAACCTTCAGGTTTTTTACAGAAAGTCGTCGCTTTTATTCGTGAAAAAGTCTGATATACTCGGATAACCCTCTGTATAAGGCCGTCTGACGTGGCCATCTGTAAAATGTCAGCCTGCCTCTTGCTCTGCTTTTTGCCCCTCTACCGGGAGATGCCTTAATGACCCTGAACCTCACTGTTCCTGAACAAAGCCACTCTGACTTTTCACCACGAATAACAGTCATTGGTGTTGGCGGGGGCGGAACAAATGCTGTCGACAACATGATTGCGTCCAGCCTGCAGGGGGTAGAGTTTGTTGTCGCTAATACGGATGCGCAGAGTCTGGCTAAAAGCCGGGCTGACCGTCGTATTCAGCTTGGTCCGCACCTGACCCATGGTCTGGGTGCAGGTGCCAAACCTGAAGTGGGCAGAGGGGCTGCTGAAGAGGCCGCCGATGAGATTTCAAAATATCTCGAAGGCTCTCACATGGTCTTTATCACTACAGGTATGGGCGGAGGCACAGGTACAGGGGCAGCTCCAGTTATTGCACGCATGGCACGCGAGCGGAACATTCTGACTGTTGGGGTGGTCAGCAAGCCTTTTGATTATGAAGGTAAACGCCGCGCCCGTATAGCAGACGAAGGCATCCGTGAGCTGCAGCAATATGTTGACACTCTGATTGTTATTCCTAACCAGAACCTCTTTCGCGTAGCCAGTGAACGTACAACGCTGCGTGAAGCGTACAGAATGGCTGACCATGTGCTCTATATGGGTGTGCGTGGTGTCACCGACCTGATGGTTGCACCAGGCTATATCAACCTTGACTTTGCGGATATACGCAGCGTCATGGCTGAAATGGGCAAAGCCATGATGGGCACGGGTGAGGCTGAAGGTGATAACCGTGCAATCGAAGCCGCTGAAGCCGCCATTGCCAACCCTCTGCTTGAAGATGCTTCGATGTCTGGCGCACAGGGACTGCTGGTTAACATCACCGGTGGTGAAGATATCACTCTGTTCGAGATGGAAGAAGCCGCCAACCGTATCCGCCGTGAAGTTACGGACGATGCCAATATGATCTGGGGCTCGATTATTGACGAGACCATGAACGGCAAAATTCGTGTCTCTGTTGTAGCCACGGGTATCGATATGCCTGAACTCGACAGGCCTCAGGCTGCACCCGGGGAGTCTTCTTCAGCCCCCCCATCAGGAGCAACGCCACAAAATACGGGTAAAGAAGCAGTTAGCCAGCCTGAGCCGGCACCGCAGCAGGTTACACGACACGAAACCATACCTTACCCTAATCAGCCAGCCAGCCAGCCAGCAGCACAACATAATGCAGGCCAGCCATATCAGCAGCAGCCATCACGCCAGACCGGCCATGCAGCACCGCCGCCTGCACATAGCCTGCCCGGGCAGCAGCAGGCCAGCATGGCGCCTCCACCAGCGGCACAGCAGCCTCTGATGCGTCCTGGTCCGTCACCACGTGCAGGGCTGTTCACTGAAACGCCGCGTCACGCTGTACCACCGACAAACACTCAGCCTCGCAGCGGGCTGTTCGGGCGCATGACCAACCCGTTCCGTCGTACAAACCCGAACGACCAGCATACGAACGAGCATAACCCTCAGCCTCAGCCGCATCAGTCCCAGCACTATCCGGCACAGCATGAGCAGGCTGCCCACCAGGGGCCGGCACAACAGCAGACACACACCCCTCAGAACACACATCAGGGACAGCCCAGCCATCAGCAGGGTGTCAGCATTCGTCCGGCTGATTCAGATGAGAATGGACTTGAAATACCGACTTTTCTGCGTCGGTAATTTTTCAGGAAAGTCAGCGTTCATGCTACCTGTAATGGTAGCATGAAGGGGCTTTGTAACAGACCGCAATAAACCTTGACTGGCCAGAAACGGTTTTTAACCTTTATTTTAAAAGCATAATCGCCTTTAAACTCTGCAGGATAACACCGCCCCCATGGACAGCCTCTCCCTGGACCCTCGCACACTCCTTAGTGTTACGCAGGAAATCCTGTCCCCCGTCTCTGCACTGAACACGAGAGATGCAACCTTATATCAGCATACTCTTGGTAAAGCTGTTACAGGTACCGGCACGGGTCTGCACACAGGCAAACATATTCAGCTCACCCTCACTCCTGCGCATGCTGGTCATGGCATCGTTTTCCAGCGCAGCGATATCGGAGGAAAGCCTTTACCAGCCTTATTCAGTAATGTGCATAACACACGCCTCAGCACTGTTCTGAGCGAGACAGAGAACTCAGAAAACCGTGTCGCAACCATTGAGCATCTTATGGCTGCTCTTGCCGGGTGCAATATTGACAATGTGCTGGTCACAGTTGATGGCCCTGAACTGCCGGTATTTGACGGATCCTCGCGCGACTTTATCTCTCTGATTGAAAGTGCCGGAGCAACCCGCCAGCATAAAATTCGTCAGTGTATTGAAATTTTACGGCCGGTACGCGTTGAACACGGAGACTCTTTTGCTGAGCTTCTCCCCTCATCTGATGCGGGCCTTACCTTTTCAATGGGTATTAATTTTTCTGCTCAGGCCATTGGTAAACAAAACTTAGAATTTAAACTGACACCCCAGGCCTTCCGCCAGGACATTGCACATTGCCGCACCTTTACCCTGCTTAAGGAAATAGAAGCGATGCACAGTGCCGGCCTTGCTCTCGGGGGCTCGCTTGATAATGCTATCGTTGTCGATGAGGAACGGATTCTCAACGAAGATGGCCTGCGCTGTGATGATGAATTCGTCCGTCATAAAATTCTCGATGCCGCAGGCGACATGTATACAGCAGGAGCCCCTTTACGCGGGCATTTCTGTGGATACCGTTCAGGTCACGGGCTTAATAACATGCTTCTCAGAGCCCTGTTTTCTGACAGCAAAGCATGGCGCTTTGTTCCCGCATCAGCTGGCACAAACTAATGCCGGATAAAAAGAGAAGGAAACATTCTTTCTCTTTTCTTTTCTTACACGTTTTACATGCTATAAGACTGCATCACTTCAGAGAGCTGGTACATCTGTGAGCGTCATAAAAGCACTTCATTTTCGCGGCCATATATCCCGTATACTCTCCGCAACTGTGTTGCTGAGCCTGTCTGGCTGTTCTCTGTTCAAAGAGGGGACGCCTCAAATCCCTAAGCTGGCCTCAGCTGAAACGCTCTATAATAACGGGATCGACGCCCTGCGTACCCGTCGTTACACGCTTGCCGCAGCAGAGTTTGAAGTACTTCAGCAAAACTACCCTTACTCTGGCTACGTTGCGAATGCTCAGCTTATGGAAGGTTATGCCTATTATCTTAAGGGGCAATATCCTGAAGCCGTTCAGCAGCTAAACAGGTTTATCAGCCTTCATCCCACCAGTTCAGATGAAGCATATGCCTATTATCTGCGCGCGCTGTGCTTTTATGAGCAGATTGCTGACGTACAACGCGACCAGCAGGGTACTGTTGAGGCAATGGAAGCTCTTGGTGAAGTAATTACCCGTTTTCCTCAGTCAAAATACGCACAGGATGCCGAACTGAAAGTCGACCTTTGCCGCGACCACCTGGCCGGCAAAGAAATGCTTATTGGCCGCTTTTATCAGCGCGAGCGCAACTATGAGGCGGCCATCAACCGCTATCAGCACGTTGTTCAGGACTTTCAGACTACCAACCACGTACCCGAAGCCCTGGAGCGTATGGTTGAGGTCTACCTCGACCTTGGGTTAACAGATCAGGCCCGTAAATCGGGTATCGTTCTCGGCTATAACTACCCTGGCAGCAAATGGTATCGTTTTGCTTATGATGACCTGAAACGCTATAAACTGCTCAGTGGTAACTTTCCTGCACCTGGCAAAGCTGTAACAGCACAGGCAAGCCAGCCTGTTGCACCTGATAAAAAAACGAGTTCGCCAACCGATGCGGGTCATGCTCCGGCCCCGCATGCAATGACACAACCACAGGCTCAGTCAGCACCGGCTCCACAGCACTAAAGCAGAAAGATCCTTTTTCTAACGACGGGACCTGTCATAAAAAAGACTACGCGTTCTTGTTATGTTCTGATTTATTTCATATAAAATCTTAGCTGACACGTAACGCGTATTTTTCTCGCACGTCTTACCGGACAGATATTCAGGCAGGGTCTTATGCTGACACATCTTTCCATCAGAGATATTGTTCTGATCGAAGCACTGGATCTTTCTGTTCATCGCGGCTTTACCGCCATGACCGGTGAAACCGGTGCCGGCAAGTCAATATTGCTCGACAGTCTCGGGCTGGCTACGGGGGCGCGTGCAAACGCAGGACTGGTCAGAGCCGGAGCTGAGGAAGCACAGGTAACAGCCAGCTTTCAGCTCACTGAAGACCATCCGGTCTATCACCTTCTGCGCGAACATCACATTACTGCTGAAACTGATGAACCCCTTATTCTGCGACGCAGCCTGTCGCGCGAGGGGCGCTCACGCGCATGGATCAACGACCAGGTGGTCGGCATCACGCTCATGCGCCATGTTGCTGCAACCCTGGTTGAAATTCAGGGGCAACACGAGCAAATCGGGCTGACTGACTCAACCACACACCGCACCCTTCTTGACGCCTATGGTGTGCCTGCCTCTCTTATCGCTCAGGTCAGCAGCACCTATACAGCCTGGCGCCAGCTCAGCGATAAACTCCGTACAGCCCGCAAAATGCTGCATGAGGCTGCTAAGGAAGAAGAATGGCTGCGGCACACCGTATCTGAACTCTCAGCACTCGCTCCACAGCAAGGCGAAGAAGAACAGCTGGCACAACTACGTCATAGCCTGCAACAGGCAGAACGTCGGGGTGAAGCTGTTGCGGCTGCACTTTCAGAACTGACACCGCGAGACCGGAAAAATAACGGCCCGGCTGCTGCTCTGCGGGCTGCAAGCCGCACATTACAGCGCCTTCTTCCCGCTCCGTCAGATGCAGATACAACTCCGACCGGCGCTCTTGAAACCCGTACACACGATGCACTGACAGCACTTGAGCAGGCTGAAACAGCTCTTGCTGAAGCAGAAATGCTGCTCTCACGCCTGGCTGCGGATTCTGAAGCTGACCCCCGCCTGCTGGAGGAAGCAGAAGAACGCCTGTTCGCCCTGCGGGCCGCCGCCCGCAAGCATGATGTTGCTGTTGAAGAACTCCCCTCGCTGCTTAATGAACTGACAAACCGCCTGCAGGCTCTTGATAACGGCACCTCTCAGCTGCACGAACTTGAGCAGGCAGTTAAAGAGGCTTTAAAAACATTTCAGAGCAATGCTGAGAAACTGTCAGAAGCCCGCGAAAAAGCAGCCCGCAAACTCGAAAAAGCCGTTACCAGCGAGCTTAAACCCCTTAAACTTGAGCGTGCCCGCTTTTTTGTCAGCCTTGAACCCCTCCCCCCTGAACAATGGAACGCACAGGGTATGGAGAGCATTTCGTTCCTGATTGCCGCCAACCCGGGCCAGCCACCCGGCCCCCTGGCCAGAGTGGCTTCAGGGGGTGAATTATCGCGCCTTATGCTGGCCCTCAAACTGGTTCTGGCTGAGCAATCCTCTATCGGCACTATTGTATTTGATGAAATAGATGCCGGGGTTGGCGGTGCTACGGCTGCAGCTATTGGTGAACGCCTGCACAGACTGGCCGCACGTTCTGTACAGGTACTGGCCGTGACACACAGCCCGCAGGTTGCTGCCTGTGCCGATGCCCATTTGCGCATTGGCAAGCGCGTGCGTAATAACATGACCGAAACCCATGCAGCCCCTCTTCAGCCTGAAGAAAGACAGGAAGAAATTGCACGTATGCTGGCTGGCGATACCGTAACTGATGCCGCCCGTGCTGCTGCTGCCAGCCTACTTGGACATAAAGATGACCCCGCACCCTGACAAAAGCTCTTTTACTGCTGCAGAAGCCAGAGACGAACTCAAACGCCTGGCTGACCAGATTGGTCGCCATAACGCTGCCTATTATCAGGATGATGCCCCCGAGATCAGCGATGCAGAATATGATGCGCTTCGGCGGACGTACGACTCTCTTCTGGCCGCTTTTCCCGAAGCTGAACCTGAAAACAGTGCCGCCGGTGCCGTTGGTGCAGCACCCGATTCACTGTTTAAAAAATCACGTCATCTTGTGCCTATGCTTTCACTCGATAACGTATTTGATCAGGAAGAGTTTGAAAGTTTTGTTGCCAAAGCAACCCGCTTCCTGGGTCTAAGCCCGGCAGAAAGCAAACAGCTCACTTTTGTTGCTGAACCTAAAATTGATGGGCTGTCGATCAGCCTTACTTATGAAAAAGGTCAGTTTGTAAAAGGCACAACCCGCGGCGATGGCAGAGAAGGTGAGGATGTTACCGGCAATCTGCTCACAATAAGCAATCTGCCCAAAACACTGCCCGGCCCGGTACCTGACCTTATTGAAATACGCGGAGAGATTTTTCTCGCCAAAGAGGATTTCCTGGCACTCAACGCTGCGCAGCTGGCTGAAAACCGTAAGCCTTTTGCCAACCCCCGCAATGCTGCCGCAGGCTCGCTCCGCCAGCTTGACCCTGCCGTCACAGCACGCAGGCCACTGGCACTGTTTGCTTACGCTATGGGCTTTACCTCTGACCCTCTGCCGGCTGACCACTGGAGCTATCTTGAGCAGCTGAAAGCCTGGGGGTTTACGGTTAATCCTCTTTCACGAAAACTAAATGATATCAGTGAGGCCGAATCTTTTTTTGATGAGGTTGCCCGCGAGCGTGCCGGCCTGAGTTACGATATCGACGGTATTGTTTATAAAATAAACGACCTTTCCCTGCAGGAGCGTCTTGGGTTTGCCGGGCGCGCACCCCGCTGGGCTATTGCGTGGAAATTTCCGGCAGAGCAGGCCATTACAACTCTCAACGCCATTGAAATTCAGATCGGACGCACAGGGGCTCTCACGCCGGTTGCACATCTTGAGCCTGTCAATGTGGGTGGCGTGCTGGTGTCACGTGCGACACTGCATAATGAAGATGAAATAGCCCGCAAAGACGTGCGCCCCGGCGACAAAGTTACGCTGCAGCGTGCCGGGGATGTTATTCCACAAATCGTTTCCGTCCTCCCCCCGGAACCTGATGCGCCACCCCGCGCAGCACCTTTCGTGTTTCCGGCTCACTGTCCTGCCTGTGGGGCCACTGCCATACGCCCCGAAGGTGAAGCTGTACGCCGCTGCTCAGGCGGGTTAACCTGCCCCGCACAGATCGTTGAGCGCCTGATTCATTTTGTATCACGCCAGGCTTTTGACATTGAAGGTTTGGGAGAGCGCAGTATTCGTGAATTTTACGACGATAAGCTCATTCAGACTCCCGCTGACATTTTCCGCCTGTCAGAACATGCTGACGTCATTATGAAACGTGATGGCTGGGGGGAGCAGTCCGTGCAGAAACTGCTCCAGGCTATTGAAGCCAGACGAACAATAAGCCTCTCCCGTTTTATTTTCGCTCTGGGTATTCGCCGCGTTGGCGAAGGCACAGCCCGCCTGCTTGCCCGCAATTATGGCACCTATGAAAACTGGGTCAGTCAGTTGCAGAAAGCAACCCTGACAGGCTCTGATGAACGGCTTGAACTCGGCTCTATCAGCGGTATCGGCAGCGTTATCGCAGATGACCTCGTTGCTTTTATCAAAGAAGAGCATAACAGACAGACGCTCAGCGAACTGAAAAGCTTTCTGACCATTGAAGAAGAAGAGCAGGCAGCGGAAGGCTGGCTGTCAGGCAAAAGCATTGTCTTTACCGGCACACTGACGACGCTGAGCCGTCAGGAAGCACGCGCTATGGCAGAACGCCTGGGAGCAAAGGTTTCTGATTCTGTTTCTAAAAAGACCGACCTGGTCGTTCTGGGTGAAAAAGCAGGCTCAAAAGCTAAAAAAGCGACTGAGCTGGGTATCACCACGCTGAATGAAGCAGAATGGATCGAATTTTGTAACAATAAAGGGCAGCTGCCTTCAGGCGAGACACTCGCCTGAAATATAATTTAGTAGGCTGAGCTGCGCTTAATCTGCCAGTTCAGCTTCAGTCAGGCGCTGCACCCGTACCGCCTTGCCCTGAGCATCATAGTAAATAATGCTATTGCCACGCCGCTGAGCATAACCATCGGGTTTGCCGTCTTTTGTCCAGAACAAAAGGCGGTTTGCAGCTGCCTGCTCAACAATCTTATCACCTGGCGGTGTATAACGGAACTTGCTGAAATCTTTATGTGCACGCGGCAAAGGTGGTTTTGCAGCCAGTGAGTGCATAGAAGGGGCTTTGTGCACATCCTCTTCATCACCACCGTCATCATCAGCCCGGGCAAAATGGTGCGGCACCGCAGAACCAGCAACGACCAGAGCTGCTGTCAGAACAAGAACTCTCCGGCAGAACCGATATGCCATAATCTAATACCCTTTCTGCATACAAAGACTTACACCTCAGGTTTCTGCCATTTCTGCTCACTTTAGGCAATAATGGACCTTCAGCACTCCTCTCTTGTCTGCCCTGCGCCTGCCCTGTTACTCTGCCATCTATGATGCAGACACTGACAGGCCCCTTTGAACGAGAGCAGGAAATTCGCAAAAGCCGGTTCCTGGCACGGGCAGCCCCGGTCAAAACGAGCGATGATGCTGAAAATTTTATTCGTACGATCGCACAATCTGCACCTGAGGCAACCCATCATTGCTGGGCCTGGCAGGTCGGACCTCACTGCCGGTGCCACGATGACGGAGAGCCGTCAGGCACGGCAGGGCGCCCTATTTTGCAGGTTATTACAGCACAGCAGCTTGATTTTGTTGCCGTTGTTGTAACCCGCTGGTTTGGCGGCATTAAACTTGGGGCTGGCGGGCTTATCAGAGCATATAGCGGTGCCGCAGCTGAATGCCTGCGTGAGGCCCCCAAAGAACCAATAATTGAACGTGTCACCCTGACGTTTCACACACCCTTTTCACTGCTCTCTCTGGTACAGGCACGCCTTCAGAGCTTTACCGAAGACGCACCGGAGACCAGCTTTGACGCACAGGGAGCACAAATGACCCTCACCCTCCCTGAGGCACAGCGCGAGGCTCTCTCAGATCATCTTGCTGATCTGAGTAGCGGGCAGATCTCTGTCAGACTGCTGACTGACGACTTAGAGCACCAGACAAACAGCGTGTAACGTCGTTATTATCGGTGGGTAACCCATCCGTTACCAGTCGAATCCCCCATAGCGCCATCACCATAAGGCCCGCTGTTCTGGTAAGCCGTACCATATTTTGACAGATCAGATCCTGTCACTGAATCGCGGTGTACCTTAGCAAGATGATCAGGGTCGGCACCGTGATTAAACTCCATTGACGGTGCGTCCTGATAGCCAGGAGGCAGGCTCCTGTGGCCATGAACCACTTTCTTTTCAGACGTGCGACTCTGGCTTCCCACCCCGGTATTACCCATACCGGCTGAACCAAAGGAAATGTTACCATCAGGAACCATAGGGTCTGCAAAAGCTGCTCCGTGAGGAGCCGCCACAACGCCGAGGCCCATAGCCATCAGAACCAGGTAAGTCTGTTTACGCAGCAGTACCATCAGCCTTTACCTTTATAAAATAAGTTTGTGCCTGCCATTCTGAGGCTGTCAGAAGCCAGACAACTGATGCGCATAGTATCGCACTAACTACAAAAAAAAGCTAATCTGCCAGCAACGGGCAGCCCCGCGTCTGCCTCCGTTATCAGCTTTTTGATAATCATTACATATTTTATGAAAAATTCAGGTTTGCCTATCTCTTCTGTTTTAGACATAAAGGCTACCCCGTGCAGTGATCTCTGATGCTCTGCCGGACTTTACGCACTATGTTTTAAAATACTGAACCATCAAGAACTGACAGGATAAAGTCCATGACTGCCTCGCGTGTCCAGCCTACCCCTATATCTGCGCCCTGGATGCCGGATAGCTGGCGCTCTTTTCCTGTCAGACAAATGCCTTCTTATCCTGATGCTGCTGCACTGAAAGCTGTTGAAGACCGCCTGAGCTCTTACCCGCCTCTGGTCTTTGCCGGTGAGGTAAGGCGTCTGCGCCGTCAGCTTGCTCTGGCATCCCAGGGGAAAGCCTTTGTCCTTCAGGGCGGCCCCTGTGCCGAAAGCTTCAGCGAATTCAAAGCTGACATCGTACGCGACACCTTCCGTGTATTGCTGCAGATGTCCGTTGTTCTGACTTTTGGTGCAAAAGTACCGGTTGTTAAGCTTGGGCGCATGGCAGGGCAGTTTGCCAAGCCTCGCTCTTCTGACACCGAAACACAAAATGGTGTAACCCTGCCCTCTTACCGTGGCGACACCATTAACGGCCCTGAATTTACAGCAGAAGCCCGTATTCCTGACCCGGTACGTATGGAGACCGGCTACTTCCAGTCGGCTGGCATTCAGAACCTGCTGCGCGCCTTCTCACGCGGTGGTTACGCTAACCTGCATGAAGTGCACCGCTGGAACCTCGGTTTTGTTGAGCGCTCTCCACTGGCCGGTCGTTACCGCGCCACCGCAGAAAAAATCAGCGAAACCCTCTCCTTCATGGAAGCCTGTGGTATTGATGCAGGTTCAGCCCCTCAGATTGACGAGACCGAGTTTTATACCTCTCACGAAGCGCTGCTGCTGCCTTATGAGCAGGCAATGACACGCATCGATTCCACCTCTGATGAATGGTATGACTGCTCAGCCCATTTCATCTGGATTGGCGACCGTACCCGTCAGCCTGATGGAGCGCATGTTGAGTTTTTACGTGGTGTGCGTAACCCGCTTGGCATCAAGGTTGGTCCGACCACCAAAGCAGAAGATCTTGAAAAGCTGCTTGAGCTCCTCAACCCTGAAGACGAAGCCGGCCGTATCACTCTTATCTCACGCATGGGTGCAGATAAAATTGCCGAATATCTTCCCCCTCTTATGCGGGCTGTGAAAAAGACCGGTCGTACGGTTACCTGGCTGACAGACCCCATGCACGGCAACACAACCTCAACAACGCAAAATGTTAAAACACGCTCTTTTGATGCCATTATGCGTGAGGTTAAAGGGTTCTTTGATGTATGCGCCGCTGAAGGTGTACATGCCGGTGGTGTTCATATTGAAATGACTGGCCAGAACGTCACGGAATGCGTGGGAGGCGCGCAATGCCTGACAGAATCTGATCTGGGCGATCGTTATGAAACCTTCTGTGACCCGCGCCTCAATGCTGAGCAGTCTCTCGAACTTGCCTTCCTGATGGCAGAAGAACTGACAGACAAACGTCAGAACTAAAACTCGTTCTGATATTGATAAAACAGAAAGCTCCTGCACTATAGTGTATGGGGCTTTCTGCAAATTGTCAGCTCAGGTTAAAGTGGAGACGTAATAAAAAATGAAACAGTCTTTTACAGATCCTCAGATGACACCCGGAGTAGCCACAGCTGCTGCATCTCAGGCACCATCTGACGCCGGTATTACAGCACGCACAGATTCCTATTTTAATCGTACAAAAGAAATCGTCGGGCATTTTGGCGACTGCCAGGTAACCTACGTCTTTTTTATTCGTCGTCCTGTTATTTCAGCTCCGGGCATTGCTCTGGAATGGCTGAAAAATGTTATGAAGGCCCGTAACGCGCCTTATACCGTTGAACTGATACACCCTGAGGGCGAATGGATCGGTGCGGGTGAGCCTATCATGTACATCACCGGCTCATTTCTGCACCTGGCAGACCTTGAAACCCTGCTTTTACAAAAACTGGGCAGTACCTGCGTTGCGGCACATAATGCCTACCAGATGGCGCTCTCTTTACCCAACACAAAATTCCTCGCCATGGATGCCCGCCACTGTGCAGGTTATGAAATGCAGGAACTTATGGCATATGGTGCCTCGGTTGGCAGCCGGGCTGCACAGAAGGACGGAGCGACTGGTTTTGTTGGCACTGCTAACCATGCCGTAGCTGCCTTTTTTAACACCACACATGGCTTTGGCACCATGCCACACGCCCTGATTGGCTACGCTGGCTCAACCGTACGCGCAGCTGAAATGTTTCATGAAATTTATCCTGAGACAGACCTGACAGTTCTGGTCGATTATTTTGGCCGCGAAGTTACAGATGCTCTGAGCGTATGCAAAAGCTTTCCTGAACTGGCTGAGCAGGGTAAATTAGGCGTCAGACTTGATACGCATGGCGGCCGCTTTATGGAAGGGCTGAACCCACAGGAGTCCTACGCTGTGGTCAACCGGCATGCCCCTGAAGCACTGCGCCGTTACCGCTCTGATACTGAACTGCGCTACCTGATTGGCACCGGTGTTTCTGCCGCGGCCATCTGGCATATGCGTGACGCTCTGGATAATGCTGGCTTTCCAAACGTTAAAATTATCGCATCATCAGGCTTTAACGTGATAAAATGTGCCTGTATGACAGATGCTCACGCACCGGTTGATGTGGTTGGCACCGGCTCGTTCATTCCTGATCAGTGGAATGAAACATATGCAACTGCTGATATCGTCTCTTATAACGGTCAGGAACGTGTCAAAATCGGGCGCGAATTCCTCCTCCCCTCCCTACGCACTTTGCAGAAAGGACCCGGCTCATGACCGAAAACTCCGCTACAGAAGATAAAACATGGCGCGTTCGCATTCTTGACCTGGCCGGCGGTGCTGAGGAAGGTATCAGTGAAGAAGTCGGCGGGTTCCATGACCTGGCGCATGCCAATGCTTTTGCCCGCTGCTATGTGCGTGACAGTATTGAACGCTGCCGGACAGCAGGTGCGTCAGCCAGAGAAGTGCTCGACGCATGGCTCTGCTTTGGTGAAGATGCTATTGTTGTCGACGCAGGTGATGACGCATGGCTGTCAGCCAACGAGCTTGATGACTTCACCGCAACACCGGCTTCGTTTATGGAACGCGACTGGCGTATGCTTGATCCCCGCCGTCTGGTTGATGAAGAGGAGGAGGATTTCTCCGCCTATGCTGATACAGATGATGAGGATTCTGCTACCACACATCATTAAACGCTGGTCGTACGGCCTGTCTGACCAGGCACCATCACTTTATCATACAGAGACTTTATGAAACTTCGTTTTGCTCCCAGCCCTACCGGTATGCTGCATGTCGGCAACGCCCGTCTTGCCATTGCCAACGCCCTGTTTGCCCGCCATCACGGGGGTAAGTTTCAGCTCCGTATTGATGATACTGACACTGAGCGTTCGAAAGAAAGCCATGCTGAAGCTATTCGCACTGACCTTAGCTGGCTTGGCATTACCTGGGATGAAACTTTCAGACAGACAGAACGCCTCGACCGCTATGCCCGGGCCATTGCAAAACTGAAAGCCACCGGGCGCCTTTACCCCTGTTTTGAAAGCGAATACGAGCTCGCTGCAAAACGCGAAATACAGATCCGCCAGCGTCGTCCCCCCATCTATGACCGGGCTATGCTGAAACTGACAGCACAGCAGCGCGCCCAGGCTGAAGCCAATGGCAAAGTGCCTTACTGGCGTTTTCAGCTTTCTGAACGCGTTGTGCGCTGGCAGGACCAGGTCATGGGAGAATGTCAGGTCAAACTGCCTTCGCTCTCTGACCCTGTCTTAGTGCGGACTGATGGCACGGTGCTTTACACCCTCGCCTCTGTTGTTGATGACATGGAGACGGGCATCACACACATTATCCGCGGTGAAGATCACGTCACCAACACCGGGGTGCAGATCGACATTGCAGAGGCACTCGGGGCAAAGCCTGACCACTTTAATTTTGCACATCTGCCCCTGCTGCTTGATGAAAATGGCGGCAAACTGTCAAAACGCTTTGACGCTATGTCTCTGCGTACCCTGCGAACTGACGGAATGGAGCCCGAAGCGCTGGTCGCTTACCTGGCACGCCTGGGCAGCTCTGATGACCCGGTTCTGCTACCGTTTGAAGAGCAGGCACGCGTTTATAATATTTCACACGTCTCCAGATCAGCTGCACGCTTTAACATCCAGCAGCTGCTGAGCCTGAACCACAAATTCCTCGGTCAGCAGCCATATGAAACCGTCAGAGAGCATCTGCCCGCAGGCAGTAGTGAAGAATTCTGGCTGGCGATCCGCGGTAATATTGAACTGCTGTCTGAAGCCAGACACTGGTTTAATGTTGTATATGAAGACATTATTCCACCGGTTCAGGAGCCGGAGCAGACTGCCTTCCTGCACCAGGCAGCAACATTTCTTCCCGATGAGCCATGGGACGTGAGCACCTGGAAAACATGGACCGCCACGCTGAAAGAAAAAACCGGCCTTTCAGGTAAAGCTCTTTTTCTTCCGCTGCGTCTTGCCCTGACCGGCGAAGAACACGGCCCTGAACTCAAAGACCTGCTGCCTCTTATGGGGCGCAAACGTGCTCTTGCCCGTCTTCTCGCCGGGGCAGAAAACTAAAAAAGTCCAGATATCAGGCACACGCATATGTGCAATACAGTAAAGTGTGCCTGACAATTCTGCACAGCGTGCTTATAGTTCTGAAAAACATAGTGCGCTGCAGGATAACATTCTGATCTGATGACGAAATACTCTCTCAGCCGACGTTCTTTACTGTCTGCCGCCGGAGCAGCCCTTCTCTGGCCCGTGCGGAGCCATGCGCAGGATTTCAACCCTGACATCATTCAGCCCGCTGAGCTTGAAACTCTCAAATGGGCACCGCGGACCCGCACAATCATTCAGAAATTTTTAGAGCAGCATCAGCAACAAAGTGCTTTTGACCGGGTCGGAGCCCGTCCTTACATCGTTGTTGACTGGGATAACACTGCCATTGTTGGAAATGTGCAGCTTACCCTGTTTTACTACATGCTGGAGCACTTCTCGTTCCTGCTCCCCGCTTATAGTTTTCGCACACTTTTTTCTGGTCATATATCAGGTGAGGCACTGCCGGCACCACTTCTCACGACCGACAAGAAACCTCTCTCTTTGCAGGCTCTTTCAGAAGATTTACTCGAAGATTATCAAACTCTTTTAGCACAGTACAGCCACCGCCCACACCCGCTTCCCCGCAATGAGCTGGTGCAAAACCCTGCTCTTCAGGCCTTTCGTGCACGTATGGCCTTTTTTCACCAGGCACTGATAGCAACCCAGGGTGAAGAAAGTGCACAGCGATGGCTTGTCTCTCTGGCAGCAGGCCAGACACATGCCAGCATACTTGCCGTAAGTCGCGCAGCTTATGAACGTGAGCTTGGGCAATCAATTGGTACCGAAACATGGAATTGCCCGCAAAGTCGCCCGGGCAAAGCCGGAGCTGTCAGTGTAACCCTGTCGCAGGGGCTGCGCCTGACACCCGAGATGGCTGATTTTTTTCAGATTATACAGGAATACGGTATAGACCCGGTCATATGCACATCATCATTTGAGGAAAGCACAGCAGCCTTCGCGACTTCTACAGAATATGGCTATAATCTGCCACGTGCATTAATTCTGGGTGCACGCCTCAGCAGTAAAAAAAGTGTGCTTCAGCCTTCAGCTGCCCCAGGATACCCCTTCCCTTACGATGACGGGAAGGTCACTCTGATCCGCTCCCATTTTGTGGAAAAGCGTAAAAAAAATCCTCTGATGATCATTGCAGGAGAAGATGGATCTGCTGCACTCCTTAAAGCCTTTCCTGACACACCGTTATGCTGTCTGATTAACCGCAAACAAACACCATCTATGCAGGTTTTTCTGAAAAAAGCTGTAGCTGAACTCAAAACAAACTCGCCACATTTTCTGCTTCAGGGGCGCGACGAAAATACCGGTGAATGGCGGCCATCAGCCGCCAGCCTTTACCTGGGCGAAACGACTCCGTCTCTGCCCTGAGCAATACTACTCCTTCAAAACAGCACAGGCCACACGGCCGCCTGCCCCACCAATGGGCTGTGACTGGTAGTCATCAGGATTAGCGTGGATAACCACTGACGCTCCGTCTTTATCAAGTAAAACAGAACGACCACCCTCAGCCGTTTTCAAAGACACCAGAGGGGAATAAAACTCTGCCCGGGCTGAACCATCGTGCCCGACATAAATATTTGGCAAATCACCGGCGTCATTAGCTTTTTCATTCATAAAACCATGTACTACCGGCGTTGTTGCGTGCACATGTCCTCCAGCCGAGGTGAATTTATCAGGTGTGCAACTGCCTTTTTCATGAAAATGCACAGCATGCCAGCCAGGGGTAAGGCCACTCACCTCAAGATGAATCAACACACCATGAGGGGCCGGGCGCACCTCAACAGTGCCACGCTCACTACCCTGTGCATCAATAAACTGACCATGAGCGGCACTTTCGGCGTGCGCCACAGCGGGAAAAACAGCAAGACCTGCTATAAGCGCACAAGCCTTTTTGATACGTAATGCCACCATCTTCCTGTCCTTTATTGTCTGATAACCTATTGAATATCATCATAGAACATAAGCCAAGAAAAAACCCTGCCAGGGCAGCCCGGCAGGGTTTCATGCAACTCAGGAAACTGCAAAAAACAGTTTAGTTTCTGGTTTTGTCAACCATACGTGACTTTGCAATCCATGGCATCATACCACGCAGTTTTTCGCCAACGGCTTCAATCTGGTGTGCGTCGTTAATTGCGCGTGTGGCTTTAAAGCCAACATTACCAGACTGGTTTTCGAGAATGAAGTTACGCACGAAAGTACCGTTCTGAATATCTGTCAGAATTTCTTTCATAGCTTTTTTGCTTTCAGCCGTGATCACACGCGGACCAGAGACATACTCACCATATTCAGCTGTATTAGAAATAGAGTAGTTCATGTTGGCAATGCCGCCTTCATAGATCAGATCTACGATCAGCTTCATTTCATGCAGACACTCAAAATAGGCCATTTCAGGGGCATAGCCACCTTCAACCAGTGTTTCAAAACCAGCACGGATCAGCTCAACCAGGCCACCACACAGAACTGCCTGCTCACCGAACAGATCGGTTTCAACTTCTTCTTTAAAGCTTGTTTCAATCGTGCCGGCACGACCACCACCAATGGCAGAAGCATAAGACAGAGCGATTTCAAGCGCTGCACCTGATTTGTCCTGAGCAATCGCAACAAGACAGGGTACACCACCACCACGCTGATATTCAGAGCGTACTGTGTGGCCAGGACCTTTTGGTGCGATCAGGAACACATCAAGGTCAGGACGGGCTTCAATGATACGGAAGTGAATTGCCAGACCGTGAGCAAAAACCAGAGCCGCACCCTGTTTCAGGTTCTTTTCCAGAGACTCTTTATAAAGAGCGCCCTGCCCTTCGTCAGGTGTCAGCACCATAACAACATCAGCCCATGCAGCGGCTTTGTCTGGTGTCATAACCGTAAAACCAGCATCCTGTGCTTTTTTAACGGCTGATGAACCTTCACGCAGACCGATAACCAGGTCTTTTACACCGCTGTCTTTCAGGTTGTTTGCATGAGCATGGCCCTGACTGCCATAACCAATGACCGCAACTTTTTTAGATTTAATCAGGTTAACGTCTGCATCACGATCATAATAAACGCGCAGTGCCATTCTCTTTTTTCCTGTTCTGACAGACCCCGATGGTCTGCATTGTTAAGTTGATGCGTCAGTGTTGCTAAATTGTCTGTGGCCCGCGACGAATAGCCGCAACCCCTGTGCGAGACACTTCAGCCAGCCCAAGCGGACGCATAAGCTCAATAAAGCTGTCGAGTTTATCGGTTGAACCTGTGAGTTCAAACACGAAGGAGGATGCAGTTGTATCAACAGCGCGCGCACGAAAAGCCTGAGCTATACGCAGGGCTTCTGTGCGGGACTCACCATGTGACACAACCTTAATCAGTGCCATTTCACGTGCGACATGCGGCCCCTCAGCTGTGAGGTTCACCACACGCGACACAGGCACCTGACGTTCAATCTGTGCTTCAATCTGACGAATATCAGCCGGTGTGCCTGTTGTGACGACATTCACACGTGACACGAGACCTTCTTCGTCAACCGGTGCAACTGTCAGGCTCCGGATGTTATATCCACGCCCTGAAAACAAACCGATAATACGGGCCAGAGCCCCACTTTCGTTATCTACCAGCAGAGAGATAACTGCAGGACCGGGAATTTCCTTCTGCATATTTAAACTTCCTGAAGTTATAGCTTAGGAAAACATCTGATGCGGCATCAGCAGGCCACAAGATTCGTGCTCAGACAAGAGCCCGGCCTTCACGGGTGACCTGCACGCCACGCTCCTCCTGCTCAGGCCCCAGAATCATCTCATTATGAGCGGCACCCGAAGGAATCATCGGGAAGCAGTTTTCACCCTCTGCCACGCACAGATCAACAACAACAGGGCCAGGATGCGCCAGTGCTTCGCGAATTACGTTATCAAGCTCATCAAGACGGGTTGCCCGCATCCCCTTTGCATGAAAACTTTCAGCCAGTCTGATAAAGTCAGGCAGCGCGTCGCTGTAACTTTCTGAATAACGCGAACCATGCAGAAGCTCCTGCCACTGCCGCACCATACCCATATAATGGTTGTTAATAATGAACAGCTTAACCGGCAGGCGATACTGGGCAATCGTCCCCAGTTCCTGCACATTCATAAGGGTTGAAGCCTCACCGGCAATATCGAGCACCAGAGCGTCTGGGTGGGCTATCTGCGCACCAACAGCCGCAGGCAGACCATACCCCATCGTGCCCAGGCCACCTGATGTCAGCCAGCGGTTAGGGGCGTCAAACTGAAAATACTGTGCAGCCCACATCTGATGCTGCCCGACTTCAGTGCTGACATAGGTCTCGCGTCCCGTCTCACGGGCCAGTTCATAAATCCGACGAATAGCCTGCTGAGGCTTAATCACCGCATCAGGAGCCTGGTCCTGTGAAAAACGCAGACAGTCGAGGCCACGCCAGGCTTCGATCTGCTGCCACCAGGCATCAAGATCATCATTATGTTCATAGGCAGACTGCGCTTCCCATTCTTCGATCATCAGCGCCATGGTGCGGCCGACATCACCAATAATGGGCAGATCAACATGCACAATTTTATTGATCTGAGACGGATCAATATCGACATGAATTTTAAATGAATCGGGAGAGAATGCATCCAGGCGGCCTGTAACACGGTCATCAAAGCGGCTGCCCAGCGCTATCAGAACATCACACCCATGCGTTGCCAGATTCGCCTCATATGTGCCGTGCATGCCCAGCATCCCCAGGAACTGGCTGTCAGTTCCGGGAAATGCTCCCAGCCCCATAAGAGTTGACGTAACAGGAAACCGTGTAAGGCGAGCCAGTTTGCGCAGCGTTTCAGACGCCTGCGGACCAGCATTAATAATACCACCACCAGTATAAAACAGCGGGCGGCGTGCTTTTTTCATTGCAGCCACAGCGGCAGCCACCGCTGCACGCTCGGGGTCCATACGCACTTTACCAGTGCGCGGCGTTACAGCTCCGGCACCGACATAAGGGGCGTCACCAACCATGATATTTTTTGGCAAATCAACAAGAACCGGACCAGGACGACCTGAGCGGGCTATTGCAAATGCTTCATGCAGGGTTTCAGCCAGGGTCTCGGGGTCACGTACCAGATAATTATATTTGGTAACCGGGCGGGTAATACCTGTGGTGTCTGCCTCCTGAAATGCATCGTAGCCAATCAGTGGTGAAGGCACCTGCCCGGACAGACACACCAGCGGGATAGAATCCATCAGTGCATCGAGCAGCCCGGTGACAGCATTTGTCGCACCCGGCCCGCTTGTGACCAGAACAACCCCGACTTTACCTGTTGAGCGTGCATAAGCCTCGGCCGCATGCACAGCAGCCTGCTCATGGCGAACAAGAACATGACGAATAGCATTCTGACGAAACAATGCATCATAAATAGGGAGCACTGCCCCGCCAGGATAGCCGAAAATCACCTCCACACCCTGCTCCTGAAGAGCGCGCATAAGAACTTCCGCTCCGGGGAGAGATGCGGTGTTCTTTGTAGCCGGGTGGGCTGAGGCTGTGTTCGACATAATATTATTCCGTCTTTTCAAATCGGTCTGAGCGCATCTTTAGAGAACTGAAGGGGGAGCGTCAATCCCGTTAATAATAAAAGAAATGATTTCCTCTCTTTTTCTTTCCGAAAATTTCTCAAATGGCGGTGTGCACGCATTAAAATCATATGTTCGCTCATCCTCAGCCAGAGCATGATGGGCAAACCACGTCGCCTGACGGCGCGTATAACGCCCGGTTGCCAGCACAGCCAGGCGCATCGCCTCCTCCTCACTGATTTCACCCTGCAGACAGGCTCTCAGTTCCGGCACGCCATGGGCACGCATAGCCGGCAAAGCGGGGTCAAGGTTTTGCGAAAGGAGCGCCCGCACCTCTGCCAGCGCGCCCTGCGCCATCATTTTATTAAAACGCTGTGCAATGCGGGCTCTTAACTCATCACGCGGCGGTAAAAGACGTAATGCGACAAAACGACAGGCGGCAGGCGGCAGGCCGGGCTGCTGCTGCCACCAGGCCAGACTGCGGCCGGTGCTGCGCAGCACCTCCCACGCGCGGCTGACACGTTGCGAATCTGCCGGCTGCAAACGCGCAGCCATTTCGGGGTCTGCCTCCATCAGACGGTCATGCAGGGCAGCAGCTCCGTACTCACTGACAAACTCACGGGTTTGCTCACGCACAAGCGGGTCAGAGGGCGGAATTTCAGCAAGCCCTTTAACCAGAGCATTCATATACATCCCGGTGCCACCACACAGAATGGGCAACTGCCCTGCCTGCCAAGCCTCGTTCATGCACTCAAGCGCGCGCTCACGCCACCAGGCCACGCTCCCTTTTTCAGCTGCCGGTAAAACCCCGTATAAACGATGAGGGACAGACGCCTCATCTGCCTCAGCCGGCCGTGCGGTCAGAACTCTCAGTTCTTTATAAACCTGCATCGAATCTGCATTAATGATTGTACCGTGCAGAGCTTTTGCCAGCATAAGCGCCATATCCGACTTGCCAGAGCAGGTTGGCCCGGCCACAATCACGGCTGGCAGCCGATGCGGTGCGCTCACATCAAAGTTCCATACATCTGCTTGCCTCATACGAGCATTCCTGTCACATTACGGGCAAATGAAAACCCTTGTTCTGACCCTTGTTGCACAACGCGATGCAACGACGCTGAGCGATGACATTATCGCTACGGCGCAGGAGTGCATGCACAGCACGCACTCTCCTTCTGTTCTCTCACCTGGCGAAGCAGCCGACATTATCTGCCCTGCTGATGCCGCAGAACGGCTGCCGCTTTTACAGGCCGCTCTGGGTGACAAACCAGTTGATGCGGTCCTGACACATCCGGCAGCGCGACGCAAACACCTGCTGGTTTCAGACATGGACAGCACCATTGTCGCCGGTGAAACGCTTGATGACCTGGCAACACATGCTGGTATTGGCGATAAGATTGCCGCTATCACTACACGCTCCATGAATGGCGAGCTGGACTTTGCCACTGCTCTGCGTGAGCGTGTGGCTCTGCTCAAAGGTTTTCCGGCCTCATTGCTTGAAAAAGCCTGGCAGGATGTGCGCCTCAACGATGGCGCAAAAGCCCTTGTGCAGACAATGCGGGCACACGGCGCCTATACGGCTCTGGTTTCAGGCGGGTTCACTTTTTTTACTGAACGTGTTGCTGCCCTGTGTAATTTTCAGGAACATCATGCCAATACGCTGCTAAGCGATAACGGTTTTCTGACAGGTGAAACCGGCCAGCCTGTTCTTGGCCCTGACACCAAGCTGCACCTGCTCAACACATTATCACAGCGCCACCACCTTGCCCCCGAGCAGGCTCTGGCTATTGGTGACGGCGCCAATGACCTGCCTATGCTGCAGGCCGCGGGGCTTGGCCTGGCCTTTTTTGCCAAACCTGTTGTGCGTGAAAAAATTACAGCGCAGATTAACCACACCTCGCTGCGTACAGCACTTTTTGCCCAGGGCTATCCCGCCTCGGTTTTCCCCGGCCCATAAAGCGTGACAAACGATGCAGTTTAACACCAGCAAACTCTCACGACTTCCTGTAACCCGTATCATTACGGGCACAACCGGCTGTGCGCTGATGTTATACTGCTATCGTTACTATGTCTTACTCCCCCCCGATTCACCCGAGCACGTCATGCGCCATATGGCAGCACTGATTGTCGGTACTATTGTGCTGCTGGGGACCATCTGGGCATAAATCTGTCATCACAGAGCCAGCCGACGGTGCATTTCACCAACCAGCTCCGTTGTGTCATCAAGAGGCTGGACTGCCCATATTTCAGGTAAACGCTGCGCCCTGCTCTCCAGCAGCCTGACACGCCTGGCTTTAACCAGCTCATCCACAAAACGAAAAATACGCCGTGATCTGCCTGGTAACGGAAAGACCGACACAGGCGCTGTGCCCGCTACAGCTTCTGACACCATAGAAACGCTGTCTGTCGTTACGACAATCTGGTCGGCACAGGCAATCAGCCCTTTATAAGGGTTATCACCTTCACCATTCCAGACCTCTCCTCCCACAGCGTGAACCCGCTCAGTCAGCACGGCCAGTGCTGCGGGGTCTGTGCGCCGCGAGGGTGTTACCATAAGACTACCCCGGGAATCCGCAGTCGTGACGGCAAGAGCATCCCCAAGACTTGCGGCCTCACGCACACCAAAGCTGAAACGTCCGTTAGACCCGCCCACCAGAGCCGCTGTCAGGGGGCGTGGTAAATGAGCAAAACGGGGCATCCACTCAGCACGTACCTGCTCCAGCACCTCAGGCGTTAACCCATGAAGTGCCGTGCGGCCAAGCAACACGTTCGGCCCGTTTATTTCATCATGTACACAGGCCAGAATAAGATTAAAACGTGACAAAGCCTGTCGCGGATGCTGAATCTGCACAACAGGCAAGCCTGCCACAGCGCTCAGCGCAGCCCCTGCAGCCCCGCCTTTGCCACCAATACTAATAAGCATCTGTGCTGTCTTCTGCGCTTCTTTGACCAGATCGACACCGTTCAGATCAGCAAGACACCTGCGGCTCAGCATCTCAGGGCCACGCAGCAGCAAGCGAGATAAACGTGAGGGGCGGACAGGATGAAACGCGCTCTGCCACTCTGCACGCACAGCCAGACCACACGCCTGAGAGCGCATCCCCGCGAAGTCTTCCCCTATAATCAGTGCTGAAACTGACACGATTTTCTCCTCTGGCTAAACATCATACTCTGTGCGGGGTTTAAAATTCTGCCATGTTTGGGCATATAGACAAGACATTCTTCGCTCAAGGCAGACAAAACCAGCATGTCTAACAGTTTCGAGACAATGGGCCTTCTGCCCGCTCTTTGCACTCACGCTACCCAGGCGGGTATGACACAACCGACCCCCGTGCAGGAACAGACCATTCCTGCCGTGCTTAATGATAAAGATGTGCTGGCCATTGCCCCCACCGGCACAGGTAAAACGGCGGCCTATGCGCTGCCACTGTTACACCATTTGCTCAGCACACGCCGTCACAACGATGTGCTGGTGATTGTACCGACCCGGGAGCTTGCCCTGCAAACTGCCGGTGTTTTCAGACGCTGCCTGGGGCTGGACCCCAGAGCGAACCGTTTTAAGAGCGGTGCCCCGGCTGTTATCACATTATATGGTGGAGCTGACCGCGAACCTCAGGCTGAAAGTCTCGATCATAAGGGGCCGCGCGTTATTATCGCAACGCCGGGCCGCCTGCTTGATTTTATTCATATGGGTGACCTGGACCCGGCAACCTGCACCCGTGTTGTAATGGATGAAGGGGACAGGCTGTTTGCCCCTGAATTTTTTGAAGAAAGTGCAACTGTTATCGAGAGCCTGCCTGAAATACGTCAGACTTTATTTTTCTCGGCAACATTGCCTGATACACTGACACCCGTTTTGCACAAGTTACTGCACAAACCGGTTAAGGTTGAAATTGAAAAACACCCTGAGAAAAGAGGCCCCATTCGTCAGGGCGCTTATTTTATTGACCCCGGACTGCGGACTGCTTTTCTTAAGACGTTTTTTAACCGCGACAGAAAAAGTAAAACGATTGTCTTTACCCAGACAAAAGCTGAGGCTGATCAGATTGCGAGCTTTCTGAAAAAGAACAAACTGCCTGCGGCACCTCTGCATGGTGACCTGACACAGGCTCAGCGTAATGCAACTGTAGCCAGCTTCACCTCAGGGCGCACACCCATACTGGTTGCAACAGATATTGCTGCACGCGGGCTGGACGTGCCTGACGTTAAAACCGTTATTAATTTTGCCCCGCCTGAACAGCCCGAAGTCTATCTCCACCGTATTGGCCGCACAGGCAGGGCCGGTAAAACAGGCACTGCTCTGACCTTATGCAGCCTGACAGACCGCAAAAAACTCCGTGATATTGAAAAAGGTGCCGAAATAAAATTTCGTATCCTGACCGAAGAGCAGGCCTTGCCACCACCAGCTAACTAACTGTTTTATTGTAATTTTATTAAAAATTCTTTTTTTATACTTTTTTAACTTCCCGGACGGTAAATCAGTCCGGGGAGGGATTGCATACCAGCCCCCTTACTTTCATAGTAACTGCACTATGCAGGCATATTTCTTGTCAGCAGCTAATTTTTATCTGTAGTCAGACAGGATACACACTATGAGCTGTGCCTCCCGCAGACACAACACCGAGCATGCTCCGGTACGCTTCCGGACGATTTCTGCTGTGCTGGCTCCATCTCAGTATTCCCTGCCCGTCTTCACTCAGACAATCCCCCCTCCTGACATTACCCCCTGGATTAAAGGCAATTGTGGAATCGAAGGTGTGCATCACTTTGAAGGCCCCGCACGCGGGCCCCATGTTGTCATTACGGCTCTTATGCATGGCAATGAATATGCCGGGGCTTATGCTCTCAATGCGCTGCTGTCTCAAAAAATACGCCCTGAAAGCGGAAAACTCAGCCTGATTTTTCTCAACTTAAAAGCTTTTGAGCAGTTTGACCCCCAACACCCCACACGCAGCCGCTTTGTGGATGAGGATATGAACCGGCTCTGGTGCCCTGACCTTCTTCGCTCAGGCCATCAGTCTTACGAAATAAACCGTATCCGAGCTGTGGCCCCGCTTATTACAGAAGCAGACAGAGTGCTCGACCTGCACTCGATGTTCTGGGACGGCCCGCCTCTTTTACTCACAGGCCAGAAACAAAAAAATATAAACCATTCACGTGCCGTTGCCTCAGCTCTGACCAGCCCGCCGTGGGTTATACAGGATGCTCCCTGTCAGAGCGGTCTGCGCCTGATTGATCACCCTCATTTTTTATCTGATAATACACAGGCAACAGCCTGCCTTTTTGAAACAGGACAACACTGGAGCACCGCAAGTCAGGAGCTGGCATGTCGGGCTGCAGCTCTTTTTCCGCAAATATGCGGAATCATCTCTTCAGATCAAAGAGCGACACCTGTCGCAGCAAATATCAAAGCACCTGTCGCAGCCGTGACACATGCTGTGCATGCACGCACAGATAAATTCATTTTTATAAAACCATTTCGCAACTGTGACCTTATTCGCAGACAGGGAACTCTTCTGGCTCTTGATGGAGGAGAAGAAATTCGTACGCCTTACGATAACTGCCTTCTGGTTATTCCTAACCTGCGACCGGTCAAAAACCACATTGCGCTCAGGCTTGCCAGAGCCTGTTAAACACTTACAGCGCCGCTTTAACACGACGCTGTAAGGTCACCGAGACCTGACGGCCAGAAATCTGGCAGTCAGTTTAACACTCAGCTATAGATAGGAAAACGTGCGCAAAGAGCTTTAACTCGCTCATGCACAGCCTGTTCAACCTCATGATCGCCTTCTCCACCGGAGCGGGCCAGAGCTGTCAGCACTTCGTCAATCATTGCACCGATTTCGTCAAACTCAGCCTCACGGAAACCACGTGCTGTTGCCGCCGGGCTGCCCAGACGCACACCTGACGTAATAGCCGGTTTTTCAGGGTCAAACGGAATGGCATTTTTGTTAGCGGTGATACCAGCACGCTCAAGAGCCTGCTCAGCAGCTTTACCGGTCACTTTTTTCGGACGCAGATCAACCAGAAGCAGGTGCGAATCTGTGCCGCCGGTCACAATATCAAAGCCACGCTTTACGAGAGATTCTGCCAGCACATTGGCGTTAGTCTGCACAGCTTTCTGATATTCTTTAAACTCAGGCTGCAGTGCTTCTCCAAAAGCGACAGCTTTTGCAGCAATAACATGCATGAGCGGACCACCCTGAAGACCAGGGAAAACAGCTGAGTTAATTTTCTTCGCTAAAGCCTCATCATTAGTCAGGATAAGACCGCCGCGAGGACCACGAAGTGTTTTATGCGTGGTGGATGTTACCACATCGGCATAATCCAGCGGGTTGGGGTACAGACCTGCTGCAACCAGGCCGGCAAAATGGGCCATATCAACCATAAGAGCGGCACCGACTTCATCCGCAATTTTACGGAAGCGGGCAAAATCGATAATACGCGGATAAGCTGAACCACCGGCAACGATTAGAGTGGGCTTTGTTTCACGGGCCAGACGTTCCATCTCATCATAATCAAGCAGACCATCCTGACGACGCACACCGTACTGCACCGCATTGAACCATTTGCCTGAATAGTTCGGGGCCGCACCATGGGTCAGATGCCCGCCTGCTGCCAGGCTCATACCCAGAACGGTATCACCAGGTTTTGCCAGCGCCATAAATGCGGCCTGGTTCGCATTAGCACCTGAATGCGGCTGCACATTGGCAAACCCGGCATTAAACAGCTTTTTAACCCGTTCAATTGCAAGGCTTTCAACCTTATCAACCTCAACACAACCACCATAATAACGGCGGCCAGGGTATCCTTCTGCATATTTGTTGGTCAGCACGCTGCCCTGAGCCTGTAAAACAGCCTGTGAAACCATGTTTTCACTGGCAATCAGCTCAATACCATCCTGCTGACGTTTGAGTTCCCCTGCCAGAGCGGCAGCAACAGCAGGATCGACCTCCTCTACAGTATCACGAAAAAAACGATCCAGATCTGTCCGGCTCATTGAAGGCTCCTTTTTAAATCTTTTGTAGTTGCCCACGCTATAGCACTATAAGCGGTAGACACAGTAGATAATTTCATTACGTTAAAAACATATCTTACTGACATAGCCAATTTGTTATTTTATCAGGACCACACCACCACGCCCTTTCTCCCTTTTATACGTGCTGGTTGTGACAGGAGAAAAACTGATGGAGCACAGGCCACCATCTTCACCCGGCTCGTTATTCGCACGCTGTATGCCGCTTGAAAAACTGGAACGCAAAAATGGACTAAAGCGGGTTCTTGGGCCAGGAAATCTGATTGCTCTTGGCATTGGTACGACCATCGGAGCCGGGCTGTTTTCTCTGACTGGTATTGCTGCTTCAGAAAACGCGGGGCCGGCTGTAGCCATCTCTTTTCTTATTGCAGCCATTGCCTGTGGGTTTGCCGGGCTGTGCTACAGCGAACTGGCAAGTATGATTCCCATTGCCGGCAGTGCCTATACCTATGCATATGTTACAATGGGTGAACTGGTAGCCTGGATTATCGGCTGGGATCTGGTGCTTGAATATTCGGTCGGCGCAGCGACCGTGGCAGTAAGCTGGTCTCGTTATGTGACGTCTCTGCTTGACTCATGGGGGCTGGAACTTCCCCGAAGACTTACAGCATCCCCCCTTGAAAGGATCGGGATGCCAGATGGCACAATTGTCAGAGGCCTGATCAACCTGCCTGCAGCCTTTATTATATGTATTGTATCACTACTGCTTATACGCGGCATTTCACAGTCCGCTAAAGTTAACGCCGTTATTGTTATAATAAAACTCCTTATCATCGCCTCTTTTATTGGCTTTGGAATAGCGTTTATTCATCCCGCAAACTATCATCCTTTCATTCCTGAAAATACAGGCACGTTTGGCCACTTTGGCTGGTCTGGTATTATGCGTGCGGCAGGCACTATCTTTTTTGCCTATGTCGGATTCGATGTTGTTTCAACCACAGCACAGGAAACAAAAAACCCTGCTCGTGATATGCCTATTGGCATTCTTGGCAGCCTGGTCATATGTGCCTTTGTTTATGTTGCCTTCTCAGTTGTGATGACAGGCCTGCTTAACTACAAACAGATGCTTGGCGATGCCGCACCGGTTGCGGCAGCAATTAACCAGACCCCTTATCACTGGCTGCAGCTGGCTATTAAAATTGGTATTATCTGCGGGTTCACCTCGGTGCTTCTCGGGCTGCTTCTCGGGCAAAGCCGCGTCTTTTTTGCAATGTCACGCGATGGGTTACTCCCTCCGATGTTCAGCAAAACACACAGTAAGTTTCAGACACCATGGCTTTCGAACATCTTTTTCATGGTCATCACCAGCCTGCTCAGTGCCTTCCTGCCGATCTCTGAACTTGGGCACATGACCTCGATAGGTACGTTGCTGGCATTTGTTATTGCCTGCATCGGCGTTATGGTTCTGAGGCGTAAGTCACCCGATGCCCCGCGTGCTTTCCGGCTGCCGGGGGGAGACATTATCCCTGCCCTTGGCGTTTTATGCTGTGGCAGCCTGATGATAGCCCTCGACAAAATGACCTGGGTTCGCCTTGTTCTCTGGCTGTCAATTGGTCTGATCGTCTACATGGGTTACGGTCACCGCAATAGTAAACTTGCACGAAACAGGTAGACTTTACATCAGCCCCTGCCTGGTTTGTCACGCTTAGCTGTAACAGACCAGGCATCAACTCATTTCAGGAGATTTTCCCCATGAAGGCAGGGCGCTTTCCTCTGGCCCGCCCACGTCGTAACCGGGTTGACGATTTTACCCGTCGACTGGTTGCTGAAACTTCGCTGGGCATTAATAACCTTATCTGGCCGATTTTCTTTACCGAAGGCACGAATACCGTAACCGAAGTGGCCTCTATGCCAGGCGTGCACCGTGTTACCCTTGATCGCCTTGCAGGTCATGTCGAGCATGCCGCCAAACTGGGCATTCCCGCTCTTGCCCTCTTTCCTGTCACACCTGCAGAAGTTAAGGATGCTGAAGGCACTGAGGCTCTCAACCCTGACAACCTGATGTGTCGGGCTGCACGCTTACTCAAAAAAGAATTTCCTCATCTCGGGCTGATTGGTGACGTCGCACTTGACCCCTATACCAGCCACGGCCATGACGGGGTTATTCGCGATGGTTATGTTCACAACGACGACTCTGTCGCTATTCTGACCAGGCAAACCGTTAATCAGGCAGCAGCCGGCATTGATATTATCGCTCCGTCAGACATGATGGATGGCCGTATCAGCACGATGCGTACAGCCCTTGACGAAAATGGCATGGTGAACACACGCATCATGTCTTACGCGGCTAAATATGCCAGTGTATTCTATGGTCCGTTTCGTGATGCTCTGGGGTCAGGAAACAAACTGAAGGGCGATAAAAAAACCTATCAGATGGACCCTGCCAACAGCGATGAAGCCATGCGCGAAGTCGAGATGGATATTGCTGAAGGTGCTGACATGGTCATGGTTAAACCTGGCATGCCGTACCTCGACATCGTGCAGCGCGTAAAAGAGACTTTTTCTGTTCCTACTTACGTTTACCAGGTCTCTGGTGAATACGCGATGCTTATGGCTGCCATTCGTAATGGCTGGCTCGACCATGAGCGCGCCGTCATGGAAAGCCTGCTTGCCTTCCGTCGTGCCGGAGCTAATGGTATACTCACTTACTTTGCTGTTGAAGCTGCTGAACGTATTCGTCAGACCTACGGACAGTAAGATACTCTTATTTTTTCTGTGGCCAGATGAGTCTGTCTGACCACAGAAAAAATCTGATATGTGTTATTATATCCCGGTGAACACCACCAAAATAAATATCTCTGGATTTTCTTACCTGTAAGCTGAACGGACAGACCCCTTATGGTTTCACCGCTGCGTCATTCGCAGTTTTTCTATTCTGCTCAGGCTACGCCCTGCCCCTATCTGCCAGGCAAAACCGAGCGTAAAATAGTTGCTGACCTGGCAACACCTCAGGCAAACGCCCTGCATAGTCGCCTGTCCCGTGCGGGGTTTCGGCGCAGTCATACTTTCGCTTATATGCCAATGTGCGAAAACTGCTCTGCCTGCATTCCCATTCGTCTGCCTGTGTCGCAGTTTACCCCTGACCGGACACAAAGACGCACCCTGCGTCGTAATGCTGACCTTGTGGTCAGCGTGGCCGCTCCTGTTGCGACCGCTGAGCAATACGCCCTGTTTCGTCGTTATCAGCACTCACGCCATGCTGACAGTGACATGGCTCAGATGACAGAGACAGACTACCAGGGTATGATAGAGGATACACCTGTTGCGACCGCTGTCCTCGAGTTTCGTACAGCTGACCGGACCCTCGTTGCGGTTAGTCTGATTGATGTGCTTGAAGACGGAATTTCAGCCGTTTATAATTTTTACGACCCTGAACAGACACAACGTTCTCTGGGCAGCTTTGCTATTCTGACTTTAACTGAACACACCCGCACTCTGAATCTGCCTTATCTCTATTTAGGATACTGGATAGAAAAATCAGAGAAAATGGCCTATAAAACGAACTACCGCCCTGCAGAAATACTTCAGTCCGGGTCATGGCGTCCTCTCCCCCTGCCTGCAGACGCAAAAAAAACTTTCTGACCGTCCATTTTGCTACAGGAAACCTGATGGCTTTTATACCGACACGTGCTCTTTGTGCTCTTTTTACTGCTTTATTTATAGGAATATGCTCACTCACTACGCTTCCCACAGCATGGGCAGCAGCAGAAGACACACAGCAAAATCAGTCAGAAAGTACAAATCCGACTACCCCTCTTATCTCAGGTATTTCTGTTATCGCTCCTGACTCTACTCTTGATGCGATGGGGGCTGAGCTGCATTCTGTTTATGAAAGCAGCACTAAGAATTATACAAAAACTGAAAGCACGGTTGCATATGCTGCGTTACTAAAACGAGCCTCAGCTATTGCAACACAGGCTGATGGGCTGCTGGCAAAAATCAAACCATACAATACGATTTATCAGAATTTTCTAAACATTCTGGGCAAAGCACCGGAAAAAGGAGATACAAGTGAATCTCCTTCAGTGACAGCGCAGCGTAAAGCCCTTTCTGCCAAGCAGCGCGATATTTCTGAACGTATGACCAGACTGCGCCTGTATCAGCTGGAAGCACAGCAGCTTGTTGACGAACTGCGCCAGCATGGCTCTGCCATTCAGCAGGCTACTCTGACACAGCGCTTTCCAACACCACTGGGCATAACATTCTGGTCTCAGCTGGTTGATGCGGCTGGCAATAACACGGGTCGTCTGTCACGCCTGGCACAGGAGAGTGGTGCTGTTCTGTCAGCATCTCTTAAAGGGCAGCGTGCCCTGCTGACCCTGGGGTCATTTGCTCTTTCTGCTCTCCTGCTCACAGGATGGCTTTTTAGCCGCAGAGGCATCAGAAGCCTGGTCTCCCGCGTGCTGCCTGCCGGTCGTATCAGAGCTATTGTGGCCACTGTCACCTGCAGCATTCTGACTGCTATTATCTGGCGTTTTTCTTTTGATATTGCATGGGCCGGCATCTCATTTAACAATAATGCCCTGCAGGAAGATCTCTCCGTTCTGGCCGGTATGATTGCCATACAAATCCCGATTTGTGGCTTTGTCACCGAACTGGGATTTAACCTGCTCTCCCGCGATGAAAAATGGCGTATCATCAGCCTTTCTGACACACTGGCGAAAAACCTCCGCCTGTTTCCTTTCTGGTTTGCTGTTGCGCTGGCTATCCGTGGCATCCTGCGCTTTATCGATACCAAAAGTGGCCTGAGCAGCATGTCGATCCAGTTTTGTGATGCTCTTTATGTGCTGAGTGTCAGTCCGTTGCTGTTTGCCGTTCCCCGCCAGCTCCGTCTCTCGACCGGTGAAGGAAAAGAAATACACAGCTCACTTGCTCCGCTGTTACAGACTCTCGCAAGTTCGGTCTCCATCGTCTGCTGGATTGCTGTCTTTTTAGGCTATATTCCCCTTGCCTACTCCATTATCACATGGATTTCAGGCATGGCTGTCACAACAACTGCACTCGTACTGTTTGCTATGCTGGTCATCGCACTGGGCGATACTATTTTCCCTTCCTCTGCACCCGTTGGCTCACGTCTTGTACAACTGGGCCTGCCTGCTCGTCTGGTTGATCAGGCCTGCGTTGTTATTCCCGGCATTATATGTGTTTTTCTTGTCATTATGGGCTTTGCCGTTGCCACAGCAGGAGCCACTTTTGACCCCTCACAGATCATCAGCCGTATTGCCTATATCTTTAACGGAGCCGACACCTCAACCAGTGGTGAAGGTGGTTTTCATATCTCGCTCGATGCAATTATTCTCTGCATTCTCCTGTTTATTCTGGGCTCTTATGCCATCAAAATTCTTACCACCTGGTTTCGTGAGCGTTACTTCCCTAAAACCAGCCTCGATATTGGTGCACAGTCATCTATACTGAGTATCATCACATACTCCTCATGGATCCTTATCGGACTGACCGCTGCCTCCACACTCGGCGTCACCATGAAGAGCATGACATGGGTCGTCAGCGCGCTCTCAGTTGGTATCGGTTTTGGTCTTCAGTCTATCGTGCAGAACTTTGTATCAGGTATTATTCTGATGGCAGAGCGTCCTGTCTCAATTGGTGATGTCGTTGAAATTGCAGGCTCCCGCGGTGTTATTACCCGCATCAGTGTACGTTCAACCAATATTGCCCTGTCAGATAAATCAACTCTGATTGTTCCAAACTCACAGTTCATTACAACGGCTGTGCGTAATGCCACGCGTTCTGAAAAACCAGGTGTGTTTACCACAGTGCTACAGCTGCCTTTTGCCTCTGACCTTGAAAGAGCAATGCAGGTCATGATCGAAGCTCTGGCAGCCAGTAAAAATGTTGACCCGACTTACCCGCCAACAGCAACGATCACCAATATTGCTGACGGATCAGCCCTGCTTACAGGCACAGCACGCGCTAACGATGTGTCGAGCACGACAACGATCCGCAGTGAAGCTTTGTTTGATATCTGGCAGGCTTTTCAGGAAAATAATATCCCGATCAGTATCCCGAACAGCCTTGCACCTTTTCCTGATAAATAACACAAAAGAACCCGGGATACTCTCCCGGGTTCTTTATGTCAGGACGAAGCTGGCTTCTTTTTATGAGCTGTCAGGCATAAAACAACACTTGCTGTTACCAGTACAAAAGCAACAACCTCCATCAGCCTGGGCCAGCGCTGCTCCCATACAAAACCATAAATCAGGGCAAATAACGTCTCAAACAATATCATCTGCCCGACAAGTGTCAGAGGCACGAGACGGCTCATTTTGTTCCATAATGCGTTACCACAGATTGACGCCAGCAAAGCAACAGCAGATGAAACACCCAAAAAATATAGCCAGCGCGCCCCACTGTGATGGGCCGTAGTGACAAACAGCACAACAGGCAGCAACACCAGAGACAGCGCTCCCGTCACGATACCTGTCAGCAAGTTCCAGTCCTGTACAGAAATATGGTGCAGGCGCGACAAGCAGCGTGTGTTCCCTACCGCGTAGGCTGTCCATGAAACCAGAGCACCCACAGCACAGATCACCCCCTGTAGCGTATGAGGTGAAGCGGAATCAGACAAAAAAGCCTGGTAACCAATGCAAAAAGTACCTGCAACACAAAGACATAAAGACGGCACCAGAGAGCGCACCGATGGTGCATGAGCATCGCGGGTGCCAATCAGTGTCACAGCTACGGGCAAAAACCCGATGATAAGTGATGTCAGAGCGATACCGCCCGCCTGCACAGCGCGGGAGAGCAGAATATAATAAACAATATTACCCAGCAGTGAGAGCCATATCAAAGCAATCCAGTCTTTACGAGCAGGCATACTCAGCGCTCTGGTCCAGCGAGGTGCAAGCAATACTGCCGCCATAAAACCATAAGCAAGATAACGCCCTGCTGCGAGCTGTACCGGCGAAAAATCGTTCACCAGTGCAGGAGCCAGAAACACCAGCCCCCATAAAGCGCCGGCACCGGCACCGCACAACACCCCACGTGGTATATGCTGCTTTTCTGCATCAGAGACCATTATAGAAAGTTAACCTTTCTTATTTTTTTACAGGCAAACATTTTTTCTCATAAAATAAATTTTTATATCCTGTGATATAAAGAAAAACTTTTTATTTTTAACAAAAAAACGACATAAAATCCCGGCAACAGAGCCCCGTAAACTTTACGCACAAATGGACATGAAAGATATATGACGCATACTGACATCAGCATTATCGTCCCATGCTACAATGAATGTGCTAATATACGCCCTCTTGTCAAAGCGTTACATAGTGCCCTTGGCGACTACAGCTGGGAGGTCGTGTTTGTTGATGATAACTCTCCCGACGGCACCATTCATGAAGTGCGTAAGCTGGCTGCTGAAAATTCGCATGTCAGAGGTATTCTGCGTATCGGACGTAAGGGCCTCTCATCAGCTGTCATAGAGGGAGCTTTATCCTCATCAGCCTCCGTTATTGCTGTGATGGATGGCGATATGCAGCATGATGAAACATGCCTGCCCGCCATGATCAGAGCCATACTTGATGACCAGCACGATATGGCAGTTGCCAGCAGACATATCGAGGGTGGAAGCTGCGACGGGCTCTCCAGCGCATGGCGCCATCTTCTGTCTCAGTCAGGTATAAAGCTTGCTCAGTGCCTTACCTCAGCGCCGGTCACTGACCCTATGAGCGGTTTCTTTGCTATGAAGCGTGAATGGTTTGAGGCACGGGCACCAGAGCTTTCAGGTAAGGGCTTTAAAATTTTACTTGAGCTTTTGCTCGTATCATCTGAGCCGGTAAAATTAAAAGAAGTGCCTATGGTTTTCCGTGACCGCCTGCACGGCGAAAGCAAGCTTTCACCTAAGGTCATGATCCTGTTTCTTGTTATGCTGGCAGAGAACCTTCTCAAAAAACCACGCATAAAATGCCTGAAGTTCCCCTTGCTCACCATACTGATAAGCAGCGCTCTTTTCCTGTTCTGGCGAAAAAAAGCATAACACAGGCAATGTCCTCTTTATGATACCGGAAGAAAGCAATGCACATAAGTGACGTATCTGAAAAACGCTTACGCCTTATAATATATAGTTTTCTTCTGATAACTGCTGTTTGTCTGCGCTGGCAGGCACTTGGCGCCCCCATGATTAATATTGACGAGGAGTTTTACCTCTTTACAGGGGGCCGTATTCTTCAGGGGGATCTGCCATTTGTGGATATATGGGACAGAAAACCTGTTGGTCTGTTCCTGCTCTATGCTTTTTTTCATCTTTTTGGAACATGGCGCATTCTGGCATATCAGATCGGCGCACTGCTCAGCGTGTGGGGAACGGCCATACTTGTATGGCGTATGGCCCGAACTATCGCGCCGGCAGGAGGAGCCGTTCTTGCTGCACTACTTTATGAAATCTGGCTTATTCTCGCCGGAGGAGAAGGTGGACAGTCTCCTGTTTTTTATAATCTTTTAACAGCTGCAGCCATGAGCTGCATTATATGTTTTCTGCCCGCCATTAAGAAAAATGACCAGTTTCGCCGCAACATGGGCATAGTGGTTATGCTCTTTCTGGGGCTGGCCATACAAATAAAATATACTGTTATTGTCGAAGGCATATTTGCCGGCCTGTATCTGTTATGGACAGGCTTGCGTGCAAAAAATTCTCCAAGGCACCTGCTGGCCGATGCCTCTGTCTGGATCAGCTGTGCCCTTCTGCCAACCTGCCTCTCATTCCTTTTTTATCGTGCAAAAGGATACGGGCATGCCTGGTGGTTTGCTAACATTAAATCGATTTTTTTACGTGGTCATATGAGCCATAGTCAGATCGAAAGCATTACTATTGTCATTATCGCAATACTCATACCTCTGATGCTATGCTGGCTCATCAGAAAACCTCTTTCCATACATTTTCAGGGTGAGCAAAAAGAACATATTATTTTCTTTAATATATGGTCAGTTTTTGCCCTTCTCAGCCTGTTTAGTCTTGGGTCCTGGTATAATCACTACACGCTGCCTGCTCTTTTACCTCTCTCTATCCAGGCGGCTCCTTTATGGCGTAAAAAAACGGGACAGTTTCTGATAATTGCTGTCGCATGCTGTGGCACTGTTATTGGGCAAAGAGCCCTTTTCCGACATTTTCAACAACACGCTAATATTATTGCTTTTGAAGAAATGCAGGCTGCTCTTTCTTCTCCGCCAGGCTGTATCTTTATCTATGATGGCCCGGCAATACTGTATGACACACCGGCTTATTGCAAACTAACAACGCACCCTTTCCCCTCTCATTTCAGTTCTGAGATCGAAAAAAACGCAACCGGCATGAACCCCCTTAAAGAAATATCTTCTGTCCTGGCACAAAGACCTGCGCATATTGTCTCAACAGAACCTGCTGACGCTGAAGAAAATCAGAGTGTTCGTGCGCGCCTGTATGAGACACTCAGCAAAGACTATACCCCGACCTATCAGCATCACTTTCGTCATCATACCACCGTTATTTACACCCGTAATACACTACTCAACCCGGCTCACTCCCCCTGACCTGAAGAGTGAGGACGTGGGCGCCAGCGGTTAAGCAGCAATGAGTTTGATACAACCGAGACCGAGCTCATTGCCATCGCTGCACCTGCCAGAACAGGGTTAAGCAAACCAAAGGCCGCAAGTGGCAAGCCAAGAATATTATAGAAAAATGCAAAAAAGAGATTTTGTCTGATTTTACGTAATGTTGCCCGTGACAAAGAAATAGCATCGGGCACGCTGTTCAGGTCACTGTTCATCAGCACAACATCAGCTGTTTCAAGTGCGATGCCTGAACCGGCACCAATAGCAAAACCCACATCAGCTGCTGCCAGTGCCGGTGCATCATTCACACCATCACCTACCATGCCGACGACCTGGCCCTCTCCGCGATATTGCTCAACATGACGTGCTTTATCTGCCGGCAGCACGCCGGCCTCATAACTTTCAATCCCCAGTGCTGAAGCCACTGCCGCCGCCGCCCGCTGGTTATCACCGGTCAGCATAACAATTTTAATGCCTGCTTTTCTGAGTGTCTGCACGACCGCACGCGCCTCAGCACGTACACGATCTGACAGCGCGATATACCCCATCACTGCGCCAGACCTGGCCACGACAATCACTGTCTTACCTTCCTGCTCAAGCTGCTCAATCAAAGCATCATCACAGGCTATAGCCTGCTGCGACATAAAGCGCGGCGCACCCAGCGATATCTTATCGCCTCCGCTCACAGCCTGGACACCCATGCCAGGAACTGCCTCAAACCCTGTCATTTCGACAGGCTTGCTCTGCACCTGCTGCCCGTATGTCATTACCGCCCGTGCGAGGGGATGTTCAGAATTCTGCTCAAGCGCACAGGCCACTGCAAGCAGGCTCTCAGTCTCATACCCTGCGGCAGGCAGCACATCACTTACAACAGGCTTACCTTCGGTCAGCGTCCCGGTTTTATCAACAACAAGCGTTGTCAGTTTTTGTGAAAGCTCAAGAGCATCTGCATTACGAAACAAAATACCCGCCCGCGCGCCCAGCCCTGTGCCGACCATAATCGCCGTAGGGGTCGCAAGCCCCAGGGAACAGGGGCAGGCAATAACCAGAACAGACACGGCGGAGACAACGCTCCAGGTAAAATGGCCCATAATGGCCCATCCGGCAAAAAAAGTCAGACAGGCAAGGCCAATAACAACAGGCACAAACACACCGGCCACTTTATCGGCCAGTCGCTGCACATGTGCTTTTGACCCCTGTGCCTGCTCAACCATTTTCACAATCTGGGACAGGACTGTCTCATTCCCCACGCCCGTTGCCCTGACACGCAGCGCACCGTTAGCGTTCATTGTGCCGCCAAAAACCTGGCTGTCGGGCTGCTTAAAAACCGGCACACTCTCGCCTGTCAGCATCGCCTCATTCACATCCGACTGCCCCTCAAGCACAAGGCCATCAACAGGCACAGACTCACCCGGGCGGACAACAAAAACATCGTCTTTTTTTACACTGGCAACAGGCTGATCTGTCACGCCGTCAGCTGTTTCCACATGTGCAGTCTGCGGCTGAAGTTTTAAAAGACTTTCAATGCCTGAGGTTGTTTTGTTCTTAGCGCGTGTCTCAAGCAGTTTACCAAGAGAAATAAGCGTAATAATTGCAACACTGGCTTCAAAATATACTGGCTGATGTGCCCCTGTTACCATCACCACTACACTGAAAAAATATGCGATTCCTGTGCCCATAACAACCAGGACATCCATATTGGCAGAGCCACTGCGCAGGGACTTCCATGCTCCCTGATACATATGGCGGGCACAGTAAAACTGCACAGGTGTTGCCAGCAAAAGCTGTACCCATGCAGGCATGAAGTCTCTGTGCTCAAAAAACATCCAGACCATTTCAATAAAAAATGGCAAAGATAAAACCAGAGTCAGTAAAAAACTGTTGCGCTCAGCCAGCCAGTGCTGCCTGCGCTTTGTGCTCTGGTCCTGCATCATTTCAGCAGAATGCACCTGCCCGCCAAAACCAGCTTTTTCGACCTGAGCAATCAGTGACTGAGGGTCAGAAACACCTGGCACATACAAAATATGTGCCTGCTCAGTGGCGAGATTAACCGCCGCCTGCACGCCGGGCTGCCTGTTAAGCACTTTTTCAAGTCGCGTCGCACATGAAGCACAGGTCATGCCACTGATATCAAGGTCAAGCGCGCTTTGCTCAACCTGAAAGCCTGCCTGTCTGACAGCAGCAAAAACATGCTCAAGGTCTTCTGCCGGGTTATCAAGCTGAACCTGCGCCTGTTCAGTGGCAAAATTCACTGTAGCCTGCACGCCAGGCTGCCTGTTAAGCACTTTTTCCAGACGTGCTGCGCAGGATGCACAGGTCATGCCATCAACGGGGAAGCTGATATTTTCGGACATTTTCACCTCTGACAGACATTTTCTAACTTGAGATCATATACCCCCTTAGGGTATATTTTCAAGAAAATACTCTTTCTGTTTTCATCAGCTTACTCTCTCTTTATACTCTCTGATAAAAATACTCAGAAAAACAATGGAGCAATCGTGAGCTTATCCGCTGTAAACTCTCCTCACAACACAGCCAGAAAACCCTGCCATAGCGAGCCGGAAACCGACGGCAAACGCGTGGAACAACCTGAAAAAAAAGCTCTTATAAATCGTCTGCGCCGCATAGAAGGACAAACAGGCGGCGTACGCACAATGGTCGAAACTAACCGCTATTGTGTAGATATTCTGACACAGATTTCAGCCATCAAATCTGCACTTGATGGTGTTGCGATCGAAATTTTAAGCAACCATGCCTCTGGCTGTGTCAGAAATGCGATACAAAATAACGGCGGTGAAGCTGAAATTAATGAACTTCTGGGGCTCATGCGCAAAATGATTCGCTAAAAGCCCGTTTTCTTCACTGCCTTTAAAACCAGCTCCGTATACCCAGGGTAAAACGCGTTGTACCCGTTTTGCCACCCTGGTCATGCACAATACGACGCGCCTGTGTCAGATAACCAGAATAGGTTACTGCAATATAGGGCGCAAACTTACGCCAGATTTCATAACGCAGGCGTAAACCTGCATCTACATCTGACAAACCCGCTCCGGACTGACGCGCAGCGTCTGACTTTGTATAAAAATTAAACTCTGCCTGAGGCTGAAGAATAAGGCGGTTTGTCAGCAAAAAATCGTAAGAGCCTTCAACCTTAGCTGCAAAACGCCCTTCATCACTCACATAAGCCGTTGCCTGTACTTCAAACTGGTACAGTGCCAGCCCCTGGACACCAAAAGCCCCCCAGGTACGCATTGGCCCGTCATCAAGATCAAGCCGGACACCCGCCTGAACATCAAAATAGGTCGAGACAGAACGACTATATAAAAGCTCCTGCTGACCATCCTGCAGACGACCGCGTTCAAGTGTGCCTTCGCTTTTCAGCCACAGCTTATTATAGTCAGACCCATACCAGGACTCACCATCCCAGCGAAAATCTGTGCCTGACGCACTATAACGCCCCTCCATTTCATTCAGTATACCGTGAAAATACGTACCCTGGTCCATAACCGGGTTCATATGCCCTACAGGAACAAAAGGTGTGGCAGAAGGTGCATCAGCTGCCAGATGCTGTATGGTCACAACAGGAGAAGTGGCATCCTGCGACTGTGAGTTATCAGCCCGTGCCTGCCCTGCTGCGCTACACGCCAGCACGACTGACAAAACCGGAAAAATAATCCCTTTCATCACTCAACCACCACCACACGAAACATCCCCAGCTCCATATGCAGCATCAGATGGCAATGATACGCCCATGCACCTGGCGCATCGGCCGTCACAAGGTAGCTGAGCCGCGAGCCTGGCTGTGAAATAATAGTATGCTTATAAGGCCGGTAGTCTCCCTGCCCATTTTCAAGCTCACTCCACATACCGTGCAGGTGAATGGGGTGCTCCATCATCGTGTCGTTAATCAGGGTAAACCGCACACGCTCATTTCTTTTCAGGCGGATGGGCCCCGATTCTGAGTATTTACGGCCATTAAACCCCCAGATATAGCGCTCCATATTACCGGTTAAATGCAGAATAATCTCACGTGAAGGAGGGCGCAGATCAGTGCCCGGCCGTGTTGCTCTGAGCTGTTTGTAGTTCAGCACCCTGCGCCCGTTATGCTCAAGCCCGTCACCCGGGCTGCCAAGCCGGTCAATGGGCATCTGTGCCACATTCTGGTTTTCAACATTCAGCGGCGGCGGGCCTGGGTCATCAATTTCCAGCGGCGGTGGCGGCGCAGCCGGCATATGCGCTGGCGGCACGCTCTTTACCGGGGTCTTCGCCCCCATATCCATCCCGGGCATATCGTCATCAGACATATCCATGCCGGCCATATCATCATCTGACATGTCCATATTTTTCATATCCATGGATGCCGCTTTTTTTGGGGCTGCCGTGTTAGCAGGCGCCACATCTGTATGGTGAGGCATCGACACCGGGGCGGCAGATTTCTCACCTGCTGTTGTACCGGACTGAGCAGGCATCTTCATGTCCTTCATGCTCATCCCTGGCTTCATATCGCCCATACCCATATCAACCATAGTTCTGACCGGGCGCGGGTCCATAGGGGGAACCGGAGCCTCCATGCCAGCATGAGGGGCCAGCGTGCCCCGGGCATAACCTGTGCGGTCCTCGCTTTGTACAAAAATGCTGTAGGCTTTCTCATCCCCGGGCTGAACAATCACGTCATAAGTCTCAGCCACACCAATGCGAAATTCATCGACCGGAACAGGTTCAATATCATTCCCGTCAGCCTGCACAACCAGCATTTCAAGCCCTGGTATACGCACATCAAAAAACGTCATTGATGAGCCATTAATAAAGCGCAGCCTGACGCGTTCACCAGGACGAAACACACCATTCCAGTTCATATCCGGGGAGTGGCCATTAAGCAGATATGTATAAATAATGCCCGAGACATCTGAGATATCTGTCGCAGCCATACGCATACGCGACCACATCAGGCGGTTCTTCAGGGCTGCCACAGCACTGCCAGCCTCACGCGCCTGCTGAGGGAAAGACGCCGCTGTGCGCTGCCGGAAGGTATAATAATCATCCTGCATTTTGAGATTACTGATCATGTCGTCGGGGGACACATCCGTCCACTCAGACAGAAAAATCACATAATCCCGTTCACAGGCATTCGGGTCAGGTTCTGCCGGGTCAATAACAATTGCACCGTAAAGCCCCTGAGCCTCCTGCATGCCTGAGTGACTATGGTACCAGTATGTGCCGCTTTGCATGAGAGGAAAGCGATAGGTAAAACTCTCACCTGGTTTAATACCCATAAAGCTCAGTCCGGGCACACCATCCATAGTATAAGGCAGGCGCAGACCATGCCAGTGGATTGAAGTATGCTCATGCTTAAGATGATTCGTTACCTTAATTTCAACCGTATCCCCCTGCCGCCAGCGCAAGGTTGGCCCGGGCAGGCTCCCATCGACACAAGGGGCCTTCAGAGCCTTACGGTCAATTTCAATGTGTTTCTGGCTGATATTAAGATGCCACTGCGCAGAAGACTGAGCCGGAATTATGCCGGCCACCGGAGAAATGGCCCAGGCAGACCGGGGGAATGCCGCAGCAAACCCACCGGCCCCAAGACCTGTCACAAAGCTGCGACGCGTCAGGCCATCCCGCATACGAGATGAGAACTTCATTTTTACTCATTATCCACAATAGAGCTCAGAGTTCCTGCCTCCTTTTCAGGAAAGCAGGCGTGTTTTCAGATCAGAAAACTCTGTGCTCTTGGTGGTCTGAGTAAGGGGGCACACCTGGTGCCTGTAAATATGGTCTGAGAAAAATGGACAAAAACCATTCGGGTTAATGGCTTTGTATCGTCGTGCAGACCCGCCACAGCAGGTAAAGGCACGGCACAAACCCCTGTGGCAACCGAGCAGCATTTATCCTGCCCGGGCAACGTCGGCTGCTCACCACCCTTATGCCGGGGAGCATCGACAGGCACTGTCTGAGGCATAACCATATGTGATGAACAGTGATGCTGCACCATAACCGGCATCTTAGCCTGTGCAGGCACAACAGAGAACCACAGCCCTGCCTGCACAAACAGACAAATGAACAAACCAGTCAGAAATCTGGCGCAATGCCTGATCATGACCGAATGCCTCTGCCGGGTATGGTTACGCAATATCATGCCCTTTATATACCCCATGGGGGCATATAAATCCAGATTTTTCTGAAATCTCTTTCAGGCAAAAAATACGAATAGGTACAAAAAAACTCAGCTCTCTCAGCGGATCATATTATTCAGAGCTAACCCGCTGAGCAGAACAATACCTCTCAGATTTTACTGTTTAGTGCTGCCACCTGAAAAGGTGTTTTTAATACCTTTACCGGCATCATCACCCCACTCTCCAACTTTGTGAGCGGCATCAACTGTACCATTTTTGGTAGCGTTCCAGCCTTTCTCGGTGCCGTGTTTCGTCGCGTCCCAGCCCTTCTCAGAAACAGACTTTGTCTTATCCCACGCTTTATCGGCCCCTTTGCTGGTGGCATCCCAGCCTTTCTCAGTGCCGTGCT
>NZ_JOPI01000063.1:0-1288 GCF_002153695.1 Acetobacter sp. DsW_059 | reverse complement strand
GCTCAACTATACCCTCGTCAGCCTTAACCGCTTCACCTGGCTGCTTCAGCCATTTACCAACAGTAGCGGTCGTAACACTCTCACCAAGGGCAGGAACTTTAATTTCAACTGGCATAAATTTTGCCTTTCTTATTCATTCACAAAAAAAATCGGCAGGGCTGAACCCTGCCGATCACAGACGATCAGACGTCAATAAGAAGGCGGCGCGGATCTTCAACATTTTGTTTGATACGCACCAGGAAGCTGACAGCCTCTTTACCATCAACAATACGATGGTCGTAAGACAGAGCTGTATACATCATCGGACGGATCACAACCTGACCATTCACAGCAACCGGACGCTCCTGGATTGCGTGCATACCCAGAATACCTGACTGCGGCGAGTTAAGAATAGGTGTTGAAAGCAGTGAACCGTAAATACCACCATTGGTGATAGAGAAAGTACCACCTGACAGATCATCGATCTTCAGCGTCCCTTCACGGGCTGCTTTGCCATAACCTGCAATGGTTTTTTCAATCTGAGCAAAGCTCATTTTATCCGCATCGCGAATAACCGGGACGACAAGACCGTTAGGCCCGCCAACAGCAATACCCAGGTTCACGAAATCACGGTAAATGACGTCTTCACCATCAATTTCTGCGTTAATAGCAGGGAACTCTTTCAGGGCCGCAATCACGGCACGAGAGAAAATGGACATAAAGCCCAGCTTTACGCCATGCTTTTTAACAAAAAAGTCCTGATATTCCTTACGCAGTTCCATAGCAGCTGACAGGTCAACCTCATTAAAGGTTGTCAGCATAGCTGCTGTATTCTGCGCATCTTTAAGGCGACGTGCAATGGTGCGACGCAGGCGCGTCATTTTTACACGTTCTTCACGCGGGTCATCTTTACGTGGGGGACGAGGTGCTGCCTGCTGCTGGTTAACAGGTGGCTGAGACAGGAACCCAAGCACGTCACCTTTTGTAATACGACCACCAAGGCCTGAACCCTGACCAACCTGATTTGCGCTCAGATTATTTTCGGTCATAAGTTTCTGGGCTGCCGGCAGTGCAAATGGTGCCCCTGCTGCTACTGGCTGCGGTGCTTTTTCAGCAGCGACCGGAGCTGGCGCAGAGGCCGCTTTGGCCGGAGCCGCACCACCGGCTTTACCTTTTTCAAACAGGGCCAGTACCGCACCGACTTCAACCTCGTCGCCTTCTTTTACGACGTGGCTTTCAAGACAGCCATCAGCCGGAGCAGGCACTTCAACGCTGACCTTATCGGTTTCAAGCTCAACTATACCCTCGT
>NZ_JOPI01000062.1:0-19368 GCF_002153695.1 Acetobacter sp. DsW_059 | reverse complement strand
CTGTGCCCGCAGAAGACAGGATGACATCCTGATGGTCCATATCCGCGCCATTCACGCTCAGAGCAGGCAAAGTTACGGACGTCCCCGTATGACAGAAGAACTCAGGGCTGCTGGTCTGTCTGTCGGGCATCGTCGCGCTGGACGTTTGATGCGCGAGTATGACATTCGTGTTGTCAGGACACGACGCTTCAGGGTCACCACGAACAGTTCGCACAAGCACAATATTGAACCCAACCTTCCGGGCCAGGATTTTTCAGCACCAGCGCTTAACCGGAAATGGACAGCGGACATCACATACATCTGGACACGTGAAGGCTGGGTTTACCTGGCTGTGGTGCCGGACCTCTTCTCATGCAGAGTCATTGGCTGGAACCCTGGGGGCCGTATGACCGCAGATCTTGCTACGACAGCGTTACAGCGCGCTATTGCCTTGCGTCATGGTTCCATCATCCTGCCGCTTCGTTTCGGTGAACTTCAGCGTCCATCGCGCATGACGATCCTTGTGCGACAGCTTTGTCGGCATGTCCTGCCAGTCTTCAGGAATACGGCCTGCCGGGAGATCGGCCTTCTCAGCGTTGGCATTGTGCCGCTTCGGAGCCGCTACCAATGTTGCATCCAGGATCTGGCTCGACATCGACAGATAGCCCCGGTCCGCAGGGTCGCGTCAAATCGGTCAAACAGTCTTTCAATGGCCCCCGCCTGGGTCAGACGCTCGCGGAACAGCCAGACCGTTTTGGCATCCGGCACACGGTCCGACAGCCCCGGGCCAAGGAAACGCATGAACGACAGGCGATCGTTGATCAGATATTCCGTTCGCTCGTCGGAGAGATTGTTCAGCGTCTGGATCACCAGGATCTTGAACATCAGTACCGGATCAAATGGCGGTCGTCCGCCCTTGCTTCCATCGGAATACGCCAGGGTCTTTTCCAGATCAGGACGGAACGCTTCAAAATCCACAGTCTGGGAAAACGCTTCAAGCTGATCGCCAAGCCCGCTCAACCGAGCAAGCCGCTCTTCAACATCAAAGAAACCAGACTGCTTCATAGCGCCATTCCCTCAGTAAGAACCGGACGAATTGAATCACAGAGCGGGTTTCAAAACCAGGGGGTTTTTCGAACCCTCCATATGCGCCGCTTCCTTTTCCCGGAGCGGATCAACATGAGCGCGTAGCCATCCAGTAAGGGACAACACTTGATCCGCTCAAAAACGCAGGGCAAAAGTGATTCGCGCGCTGTTAATCAAATCGCCAAAAGCCAGGAATTACTAGCCAAGCACATCAATCAAGTGTTCTTCGATCTCTCCATCTTCTGGCGATGAGTCCTGAGTCCAAAAATAAATAAGTTAATTAATTAAAATAAAATTATGAGATAATAAAATCTGTAAATTCATAGTTAGGTATAGATGTGTGTTTGGTATTTTGTTTCTCTGAGTGCGCGTCCGTAACCACTATCACTCTTGCTCCGGAATTTTCTGCTGCCTGTATTCCTGAAGGAGCATCTTCAAACACAATGCATTTTGTAATATCTAGACCCATTTTTTTTGCGGCGAGACAATAACATTCTGGGTTGGGCTTGCCATTTTTGACATCGTCACAAGTAACCAAGACGTTGGGAATAGGCAATCCGGCTGCTTTGAGTCGACGAAGTGCTAGACGACGAGGAGCTGATGTTACGATTGCCCATCGTAACGGCGGAAGACTGGCGAGCATTGTTGAAGCTCCAATGATTGGATTTACTCCTTCAAGATCCTCCATTTCCATGGCAGTTATAATTGAAGCTTCCTTCAAGGGGTCGACGTTAGGTATATTAAGATCCGCTATAATCTCCGTGACGGGCCTACCATGGGATCGCATTAAGAAATCCATTGCGTCTAAATTGTACCTTTTTGCCCATTTGCTCCAAATTCTTTCTGAAGCTTGTATTGACGTCAATATAGTTCCATCCATATCGAAAAAGAAGCCGTCAGCTTGAAAAGTAAAATTATCAGACATAATTTATAAATCTTTCCATTGCATTGATTTGTATTGTGGTATTATCGGGATGGGAGGCTTTTCGCTATTTGGGAATATAAAATGTTTTGGATGCCTATGCAACTGAAGGGTCCGAAGAGCCGTTAGTTTATACGCTTGGCGTCTGATTTCAGGATTGTGGCGATTTGATTGAAGGGCGAGGAGTCGAAAGACACCTTGGCTCTGGCCAACTCTGTCTGATTCCATTTCCCATGCGTTGATTAGCAACTGTGTTTAAGAGGAGGAGGTAGCGCGCCACGGCAAGCCGGTTTTGAGGACGGCATTGGCGATTGTGATGAGACGCCGTGCGATAGCGATGATCACCAATTTATGTGGTTTACCCCGCGCCTTCATGCGCTTGGCAACAGCTTTCAGAACCGGATTATGGCAGGCAGCTGCCAATCCTGCTTGGAAGATGAATTTTTCTGGCTCTGAAGTCCAGATTTTGCAGGTGTATTCGTAAGGCGTGAGGCCGTTCAGGGTCTTGAGTCTTCGCCCGAAGTTATAGGCTGCCATGAAGTCATTGAGGCGTGTCCTCAACTGCTCATGGCTGTCGTAATGGAAGCGCTTGACGGTTGCTTCCCTTATCGTCCGGTTCATCCGTTCAACCTGATCGTTCGTCCAGGGATGGTTGGGTTTTGTCAGACGTGTTCGATCCCGTGAGCTTCGCAGATCATGTCGAAGCGCATGTGACGCGACCAGGCCGTATTGCGGTTACGGGGCTGTTCAGCAAACTGGATCCCATTGTCGGTCAGGATGGTATGAATCCGGTAAGGGATGATGCTCAGGAGATGTTCGAGGAATTCCCAAGCCGTCCTCCGATCAGCTTTTTCGACCAGTTGTGTGACAGCGAATTTGCTTGTCCGGTCAATGGCCACGAAGGGGTACAGCTTGCCTTCAGCGGTCTGGACTTCCGCTATGTCGAGATGAAAGAACCCAATTGGGGAGCGTTTGAAACGCTGGCGTGTGGGCTTGTCTCCCTCCATGTCCGGCAATCGTGAGATCTCTTGACGCTGAAAGCAGTGATGTAGGGCCGAGCGTCTCAGATGGGGAATGCTGGCCTGCAGGGCATAAAGGCAGTTATCCAGCGACAGCAAGGTATGCCGCGATATCGCTTCGTCCGTCTCGGACAGCACCGTTGAGCGCGGCTCTTCAGGGCCATCTGTCCTGAAAAGGGAACGGCCTCAGGCCTCGTGCTCCCCGTCTACAACCTGTAAGGCATGCAATTGCATCTCACGGAGATTTCTCGAACGGTCGCACCAGGCGCTCACGCCTTCCTCATTGTGGATCAGGTGGCATGGCATACCACTCAGAAACAGGATGTTCTCTGTAATATCACCACTCTCCCGCTGCCTCTTCGGGCGCCTGAACTGAAACCCGTGGAAAATCTCTGGCAGTTCCTCCGAAATACATGGCTCTCAAACAGAATCTTCAAAACCTATAACGATATCGTTGATATAGCCTGTCACGCGCTGGAACCAGCTCTTGGAACAACCTTGGCGCATCATGTCAATAGGACTGCGCGATTGGGCTCATAGGTTCTAGCAATCAACGGTTGGTATGAGCCATCTGCCCGAACGACATCGAAATTAGCGTCGACATTATCAGCCGAATCTCTGGAATATTTATTCCACGTCCGCTCCGCCGTTCATTCGAACCGCCTTCTGTCGCCGGCGAATAATGTCTCCGAAATTGTATGCCTTCGACCATCACCTAAGAATTTCATTGAACTCCAGCACATTTCCGTCCGGATCACGTATGAAGCAGACGATACGTCTGTCATGGCCCATCTGGACAGGCCCCTCTGTGATAGTGATGCGCTCCTGCTCCAGCCAATGCACGAGGTCTCTCATGCTCTCAACAATGAACGCCGCGTGTGTATAACCCGGTCGTTTTACGGGAACGTCCATAAGAACGTTCCCTTGGGGGTCTGGAACACCGTTGAAAATCAGATGAATGCGAAGGCCGGATGAATGCTTCAGGCCACAAGTTCTCACAGCCGGGGCGAACTCTTTCAGATCGCGGATGAAGCCGAATTTGGCATAAAATCTTTCGGAAACATCAAGATCCGTTACGCGAATACCAACGTGATCGAAGGCCAGACGATTGAAATTCATTGTCCATTTCCCTTTTCCAGACCTGCCGCAGTCTTCTGAAACGGAACAAATCCTCGCAAATTTTCTACACGCCGCAACCATACGGCAATCGCGCCGTATCCCGACAGATCGACATTTCCTTCAGGGGCTCTCACAATATAACTGTAGAGCGCGGCATCCGCGATCGTAGGTTCCTGCGTTCCTGCGATCCATATTCTGTCTTGCAGAGTTTGCTCGATCACCTTGAGCGTATCGTGGGCGCGCTGAATTACCTCAGACGTATCGAAATGAGCTCCGAAGACCGTCACCAAGCGTGCGGCGCAGCATCCATATGCAATTTTCCCAGCGGCTACCGATAGCCAGCGTTGAATTTCGGCCTCCGTCACTCGGTCCTCGGGCAACCAGTGAGACGGACCGATCTTCCGGGCCGCGTAAACAAGGATGGCGTTGGAATCTGAGATGATGATCCCCTCATCATCCAGCACGGGTATTTCCCCAAAAGCGTTCAGCTTCAAAAATTCAGGCGTTTTTTGCTCACCTGAACCCAGATCGACAAATTTCAGCTCATGAGGCAGGCCAGCAAGAGAAAGAAAGAGGTGCGCCCGATGTGCATGACCCGAAAGGGGATGATAATACAGTTTCATGGAAAGCTCCCGAAAGGACAGACAGAACAGGTCCATTGTCTTCTCATAAAGTCTGCCTTACGATAATCGTTCAAATATGCACTTCATTATTGCGATTTGTGTATGTAATCTGCTTTATCGCAGGAGGGGCACCTGATCGACCTTCAGACGTTACGGGTTTTTATGGCGGTCGGCGATGAGGCGAGCTTTGTAGGGGCCGCCCGTAAGCTGGGCCTTTCCGCAACCACAGTAACCCGCACAGTGAAGACTCTCGAATCCGATCTCGGGGTCTCCCTGTTTAACCGCACAACACGGTCCGTTCACCTGACGACGGAAGGCGCGGAATTTCTGGTTCGGTGCCGAACTGCAATTTTTGATCTCGATGATGCAGTCGCAGTTGCAAAAGGCGCCGGGATAGAGCCGCAGGGGGTATTATCGATTACGGCACCGGTTATTTTTGGCCGGTTACACGTACTGCCCGTTGTCACGGACCTTTTAAAAATCTGGCCAAAATTAACCATACGACTCTTTTTGACAGACCGGGTCGTTCATCTTGTGGAAGAAGGCATTGATCTCGCCATACGGATCGCCCCACCGCAGAATAGCGCCTTAAAGATGAAGAAAATTGGTGAAGTTCAAAAAGTATTCGTCGCCAGCAATTCATATATCGAGCGTTGTGGGGAGCCAAAAACCTTTAAGGATCTCGTGACGCACAGCCTTATCGACGTCGATGAATATGCGACCGGACATTCGGAATGGCGTTTGGGCGGAAAAAATAATCTTTCAATAAGAATTTCCCCCCGACTTTCTGTAAACAGCGTCGACGCCGCGCTGTCAGCCGCCATAGACGGTTTTGGTATCGCAAGCGCACTCTCGTACCAGACTGACGACCTAGTAAGAAAAGGCTATCTTCGCAGAGTTCTTCCAGACACTGCCACCTCCATACTGCCCGTGGCCATCCTTTTTCCAGCTAGAGAGCGTCAGTCCGTCAACGTTCGGATGTTTACCTCCGCAATGAAAGAACGCTTTATGAATGATCCACTCCTGAAGAACACAAATCACAATTCACTTATGAGTAATTCATGATGAATCCAAAAATGGCGAGACAGAAAGATGGCATCGATACAACAGATGCTCGACCATCTTCTTTTCCGCCGTCTGCCTCGCCACCATTCAGACCCGATTGACCAATATCGTCTGTTGTATGTGCCATCTCCCACAGATGGCGCCAATCAGACTGTCGGTGAAAGAATGGCCTTCGCTCCGGGTTCGGCCTCATACGCCATAGCTTCAGCTATTTGATCGAAGCTGAATTTCATTCCCTGCCGTGTCCTGAACATCGGGTCGGCGATGATCTCTTCGAGAGACGTTAGCGCGGCGCGAAGCTTGTGGATGTCCCTGACAGTCGCGCTGTTGAAATTACTGAATCCCTTCATCGTAAGCTTTTTTGCGACGAAGAGCACAGATGGAACCGAGATCAGACCTACGCCACCAAGGAAGCCGTAACACCAAATAGTGCTGCTTATCGGCAGATGTGGAGCGATCCGATTGATCAGTTCTCCTCCAACTCCATCGAAGACAGCGGTTGTGTTCAGTTGCTTTGAAAGCGTAGCCAACTTATTTTCGAAGTCGTGCGATTCCGTAACAAGAACATGCTCCACACCCAATCCGCGAAGTTCTTCGCCAGCCTGTTCAGAGCGTACCAGAGAGATCAACGGTATATGCTTTTTTCGAGCTATCGCCGTTATGGCGAGGCCACTCGCTGACGCGCCTGCCGTCACGATCAGGCCTGTGTGTCCTTCGCTCAACATCTCTTCCACAAACGCGTATGCGGTCATCGCATTGACAAGAGAACCAGAATAATCCTCGACTGCAACGCATTCGGGCAGAATAAGAGCGCTGGTATAAGGTAAGATGGCTTTCCCAGACCATAATCCGACAGTATGCGGGCTCGGCGTCAACGAACGATAGAGTGCCACATTCCTGCCAGCGAACGCCGTCGGGACATCTTCGCCAATCGCGCATACTTTGCCTGACGCAGAAGCGCCCCAGATTTCATAAAGACTGGTGTTCAACCCCTTGGTGATCGTCGGCCTTGCAAGGAACGCCTTGTCCCCATGGTTAATGGCGGAAGCAACAATGTCCACCATAATATGTCCGCTCGGAACAAAGGCAGGAGTGGGGACCTCGCGCACCTCAAGCTGACGATTTTCCGTGACGCAAATGGCCTTCATCTTCGGGGTCTCCTGTGCTCGATCCAGTCTGAATAGACTGCGGGCACGATCAAAATAGAAACACTAACCTTTCACAAGTGCGGATCTTTTTGTTAGTGTAAGTGCCATGCAACTCACGACCCCATGTCCTGTGGCGTTTACGTCGAAGATCCTCAGCGGGCGATGGAAAGCTCGTATCGTGTGGTCACTTATTCGGAACCAACCGCTAAGGTTCTCTGCGATACGCAGAGCCTGTCCGCCGATAAGCGACCGGATGCTGACAAAAGAACTGCGCCAACTGGAGGAATGGGGACTGCTGTCCCGTAAGGAATATCCTGTTGTCCCACCGAAGACCGAGTATCGTCTAACCGATCTAGGCGATACGCTACGGCCGGTCATGCAATCGATGGCGGACTGGGGGCTTTCTCATCGGCCGGAGATCGTCGACGGGCTTGGCAGCAGTGATCAGGAAGCAAGCCCGCGCGGCTAGCAGCAATGTGCAAGCGGTGGAGTTGATTGACAAAACCGGGGCCTGATCCAACCCCGGCCCATTGCCAAGTCCAGAGTAATGAACCAATGCCATCTGACAACCTGACAGCTAGCTCGCTTCAATCCACATGACCTAATCGTATACAAAATCTCAGGCATCGGACGAGGCTCGTGTATTCCTGCTGCACATTCACGTCCTGCCTGAGAAATCCTTCATCAATCTTCAACTACTGCAAACCAGATTAAATGGTGTCATCGATATTTGGCGTAAAAGTTCACAGAACAGCGTGGCTTGAGGGCTGAGCTTTCTGTTGATGGGCGTAAATAGTGCCAATTCGACCTTGGGCAGGTCAGGCAAGACATGACGACCAACAACCTGCATATCATCAATGAATTTATCCACCATTGGCGTAATCGCAATTCCTGCGTCCACAGCTGCTTGGAGACCAGCAAGGCTGGGGCTTGTGCACACAACATCCCATGAGCGTTCTGCCTGAGCCAAAGCCTCTGTCGCGGCTCGACGATAAACACATCCATCCGGGAACAATGCCAAGGGGATTGGATCAGTCACCCCTTCGAGGGTACTGATATCGCCTGCCCAGACAAGTTGCTCTGTCGCTAAAACCTCACCTTGCGCTGCCCCCACCATCTGCTTGCCGAGTACGAGATCAAGCCGTTGATCTTGCATCATGGCAACCATCGGGTCGGTCAAGCCCACGTGAACCTCCAATCGAACATTCGAGTGCATACGTCGGAATCGTTTAAGGGCCTGCGGAAGCCAATAAGTCGTAAGGTCATCACACGCTGCGATGCGGAGTTTACCAGAAAGCTCCGGCGCGTTGAGCTTGTGGTAAGCCTCGTCTGAAATTCTCAGCATACTTCTGGAGTAGTCGAGAAGTATTGTTCCTTCGTAAGTTAGCACAACAACCCGTGTACTGCGTTCGAACAACGGTTTTCCGACACGTGTCTCCAAACGCTTGATTTGCTGGCTGATCGTTGACTGGGTTTGATTCAGGGCATCAGCAGCAGCCGTGAAGCTGACATGGTCCGCCACCGTGACGAAGGTGCGAATGAGTTGAAGGTCGAAGGCGGCCGCGGATTGCATAGATTAATCGTATTTGTGAATGAATAAGAGCGCAATCATTAATTTGAATAGTTGTCGTTACGTGCCGATATTCAGCGCTAAACAATCTTTCTGAAAGAACGACAATGCCACATGATTTCAGCCCCGTAGGGTTCCTGGGTTTCGATACTTTTGGAACGGTCGTTGACTGGCGCAACGGTGTAGCAAGAGAGGCCGAACCGTTTTTGAAACGCCACAGAATGGCCGTCGATCCGTTGGATTTCGCTGATCAATGGCGCGCATTGTATGAGCCTTCCATGGAGAAGGTACGTTCAGGCGAACGGAACTGGGTGAAGCTCGATATCCTTCACCGTGAAAATCTGGAGAAAGTCCTGGAAAACAATGGCGTCGACCTCGATAGTATCGTCGATGCCGAATTGCGCGATCTCAATACGGCTTGGCACCGCCTCGATCCATGGCCGGACGCAATTGAAGGGTTAACCCGACTTAAGCGAAAGTTCCCAATCGGTCCACTTTCAAATGGGAATATTTCCGCGATGCTCGCACTTGCCCGCTTCGGCGGTCTGCCGTGGGATGTCATCGTAGGTGCCGAGATATCCGAAAGCTACAAGCCTCAGAGTGAAACTTATCTTAAAACAGCGGAAGCAGTTGGTTTCCCCCCTCAGCAGGTTGCTCTGGTCGCTGCGCACAATAGCGATCTGGCGGCGGCACGGGCAGTAGGATTTCGCACCGTCTTCGTGCGACGCCCGTATGAACACGGGCCCCTTCAGCAGACCGATGTCAGGGCAGAAGACAATTGGGACCTCTGTGTTGAGACGTTGACACAAGCAGCTGACGCGCTCGGTTGCTGACACCCAAATTCCACAGAACCGGTCAGTGATTGATGGACGCTGGCCAGAATAGCAGGAAACATCAAGTCGTGATTCAGGCCATAGGAATTTTACTTACCTGCCAGTTAGCCGGCGAAGTGCTCTCCCAAGCACTAAATCTTCCACTCCCAGGGCCTGTTATCGGGCTGATCATCCTAATCCTTGGTTTGTTTTTTTTGGGTAGTCGCTACGGCTTGATGGAGGAGACAATCGACGTAGAACCAATCGGTCGAGTTAGCCAAGGGCTTCTGAATACTCTTGGGATATTCTTTGTGCCGGCTGCTGTTGGGACAATGCAGGTATCGGATGTGTTGGCTCGTTATGGGCTTAAGCTATTTGTTGCAGTTGCCGGATCGACCTGCTTCACCCTTATCACTACCGCTTTTTTATTTGGGTCCATCGTTAAATTATTGCCACCGGATAAATCAAACCATGACTAACCTCACACCCCTTTGGGTATATATTTTAGGAACGCCTTTATTATGGATGACTGTTACTGTTCTGGTCTACGTTTGCTCGTTGCGCATTGTAGGTGTTCTGCGCAGCAATCCATGCGCAAATCCAATTTTGATTTCAACAGTTACATTAATTATTCTGCTCAAAATGACTCATACGTCATACGCCACTTATTTCCAAGGCGCACAGTTCGTCCACTTCATGCTGGGCCCTTCTACGCTGGCCATTGCCGTGCCGATATATCGCAATCGTAAATTGCTAACCCGCCTGTTCTTCCCGATTTTAGTCGCCTTAACCGGCGGCGCTATAACTGGTTCAGTAAGCGGTTTGCTAATCGGTGTTCTGTTTGGCCTACCTCGCGGTCTACTTATAGCTATCGCTCCGAAATCAGTAACAGGGGGTGTCGCAATGGCTATAACCGCACGAATAGGTGGAGTACCTTCGATCACAATGTTGCTCGTCGTCACAGCGGGTATTTTTGGAGCGACTGTCGTTACTCCGCTTATGAATATCCTTAAGATCAACGATTATGCTGGTCGTGGCTTTGCTGTTGGCGTCGCTGCTCACGGCGTAGGCACTGCACGAGCATATACAGTTCATCCAACGGCAGGACTGTTCGCTGCCGTTGGAATGGGGTTGAATGCTATTGCAAGCGCGATAGCCATTCCAATAGTGCTGAAACTTCTCTTGTAAGATAGTGGTGTTGAAATTCGCTAATTCAGGAGAATTTGAGGCTTCTGCGGGGGCGAGATCCCAAAATATTCTTAATTGAACAAAAACAATTCCTTAATGACATAACAGTTTGAGCTGCATTGCGATGGGTTTATCCACGCCGATTTCCTTGGCCTAAGAAAAACATACGGTTGACTGCGGCTTGCATAACGCAGCTCCATAAAGTTTACATGTAAGCATAGTGGGGTAGGTATACATTGTAAAAATGATTGACACCATTTCCACCGATTTGCGCGCGCGCCTTGTTGCCGTAGCTCCGGCGCCCTACAGACATTTCCGAGACAAGGACGCCCTTTTGGCTGCTGTGGCTCTGCAAGGCTTTGAGACTCTTCGCAGAGAGTTGCTCGCGGCAGATCAAAAGCCAAATGCTCCGGAAGCCCTGATCGCACAGGGCGAGGCCTATGTTGCTTTTGCTCGACGTCACCCCAAGCTTTTCCGTCTGATGTTCGCTGGCCACGATGGGGGACCGCCGCCTGTGGAAGACAACGCATACGGCGTCATGGTCCGACGAGTTCGGCAAATCGCTCCCGATAATCTGGAAGCAGCAACACTCGCTTTTTGGTCTGCTGTTACGGCATCGCCACATTGGCGCTTGATGGTGGTTTGCCGACTGCCGGATCACCTTACGAACGTGCGGCCCTTGTGTTGATAATCAGAAGGCTTTCTAAAGATGATGCCATCAAGCGAGAAGAAAGTGGGAAGCGTTAAAACTGACCGCTTCCGCCTCGATTGTGTTGAAAAAGTCAGGTTGAGGTGTCCGCTCAGGGTTTTGTATGCAATTGGGAATGAAAAATCCCCATACTTACAATGCTCTATACGTTATGGTATCGAACCTAAATGTTGAGTGGAATCTCCAGAGGGACTTTTTCAACACAATCGCCTCCATGTCCGACGCTCAAGCTCTCTGGGGCCTGTCTCAGAAGCGGTCTTGCGTTTATGCCCGGGCCACTCAGCGTCGCTGCGACCATCATAAAGTGGCTCGGGGTTGGCGAGCACCGCTCGCATTACCTCTTCCTGCTGAGGAGGGGGCGCACACCCTGCTGTGATCTATTAAGTTTCCTCACGCTACCTGTAAGGTTGTGAGACGCCAGCCGTTGAGGGGCATCACGAACTTCGCGCTCATTAGCCCGCAAAGAATTCTCCGAACAATTGAGCAACAGCCACTGGCTGTTCTTCGGGGATGAAGTGACCGCTGGACGACACTGTGTTGCCGCGTAGATCGTCTACGAACGGTCTAAGCGGGGCGACCATATCAGGGATCGATCCTTGGTCAGCACTGACGGCGAGCACGGGCATGCTGAGTTTTCTATCACGGATCAGCGCACGATTCTGCTCAGCGGATATACTTGCCGCGCGATAGAAAGCGAGGCCTGCACGTAATGCACCGGGAAGACTGAAAATGCGGACATATTCGTCAATATCCGCATCGCTGAAACTTAGCGGGTTGGCAGCCTTACGACGCAAGAACCAGTCGAGGTAAACGCGCTCACGTCCTGTGATCAGAGCCTCAGGAAGGTCAGGTATAGCATGGAACGCGAAATGCCATGTCCGCCACGCCCGGTCGGGTGCGTTTGGCAACATATCGGGCAGTGTAACACCGGGTATGCCGGCATCAAGGAGCGCGAGACGGCTGACTTCGTTTGGGTACATCAGCGCGTAGGGCAGTCCGACCCAAGCACCGATGTCATGTGCCGCAAGGTTGTAATGGGTCAGACCGACACGTGCGACGAGGCCGTGGACGCGGCGCGCAACCGTTCCAGTGTCATAGCCATCAAGCGGTTTATCGGAATCCCCTTGGCCAGGAAGGTCAATAGCGACGACACGGAACCGGTCTGCCAAGAGAGGCATGACCCTACGCCAAGTAAACCAGCTTTGTGGATAGCCCGACAGGAAAACGAGTGGTTCAGCGTCTTGCGATCCGCACGTTACATAGTGCAGCCGCAATCCATCAACCGTCTCGAAAGCATGCTTGAACGGGGCAGTGTTGAGGTGTTCGATCATAATTCGTCCTATTCTCAGTCTAATATCTTGAGAGACATGCCTATCAACGCGTCATGGTCCCCCGGATCGTGAAGCTTGCCCACGGCACGAAAACCTTGGAGTAGGCTAAGAAGAAGATCGGCACTGGCCTCGATCGGCAGTTCGGCACGGATTGATCCGTCCTGCAGACCCTCCCGCAGCATGGTGATCAGCGCCGCTCGGTTAGTAGCCAGTGTATCGCTGAGTCTCTCATGAAGGGCACCGTCCAGCGTCGTGGCTTCGATCAGGCTTGCTAGAACGAGACAACCTTGCCGCCCTTCGAAGCCGGAAGCTGCTTCCAGATAGAAGCGGAGGCTCTCGGCAATGCGTTCACGTCCGGTGCTCGCCTTCAAAAGCCGAGTTGCAAGATCTTGCCGTCTTTGCTTCACATAATGCATGAACGCCGCTTCGAACACGCCCCGCTTGTCAGTGAATGCTTTGTAAAGGCTGCCTGCGGTGAGCCCGGTAGCGGTTTTAATACGATCGATCGAGGCGCCAGCATATCCATACTCGCGAAATACCGGCACGGTACGTGCGATAACCGTTTCCATATCGAAGGCACGCGGCCGGCCCATAGCCGGGCTGGGGGAAGATGAGACTATATTGTTCATGAAACCAACATAGGGAACGATCATTTCCTAAGTCAACAATCAATTGGGTAACTGTGCGCTTACCGGGATAATCGGTCTGATGTTATGGGAGTCCATGATTGGCGCGCAATCATCTTACAATCCTGCGGAAATGCGTCGTAAGCTGCATTGTACGGCTGTGACGCTGGCAATATCCTCATCTTCAGGGATCTGTTCCAGAAGAGCAGGAAGGTCTGTATCGCAGCAGCATGGCTATAACTCTGCTGTAGTCCCCGACGCTCTGTCGAAAAGCCCTCCCGGAGGAAAAATCAGGCCGGATGAGGGAGAACTTCTGATGCAAAAGACACGCAAAATCTCTTAAATCGGAGACTTATCTCTAATCTGGATAACGTGAGGATCGATCGACACCAGCAGAAACGGCTGCTGGATGCGGGATCGCTCATCATGGAACATTGGAAGGCGATCTAGTTGCGCGACGGGCAGCCACAGTCTGCCTCCTGGTGCGAGAAAGGGTGCATCAGCCCAATGTAGGCGCGGGTCTGAGATTAATCTTGTGACCCTTCCGGAAACGTCCCTACGATAGACGCCGTTATCCTTCAGATTGGTGAAGTAAAGGTTTCCGGCCGTATCCATGGTGCTGCCTCCGATTGGAGGTAAATCAGCCCAAGGCTGAACAGCCGCAGACAGATCGGCTGACGACACATTGGGATCGTCAAGCAAAGCTGTCGGAACTTGAGACCAAGGCCCTTCAAGGGGCCCAAAATACAGCCATTTCCCATCCGGACTGACTTCCAGCGGATCGACACTCACCAGAAGCGGCTGATGCGGGTGACTCTCTACGATGTGTCCATCCATGATAATCGGTCGATCGCTTCGTGCGCGTGTGGAAATATCGTTGTCCAGCACACGGCGTGCCTTGCCTGTTTTGATATCAAGAACGATCAGCGCTGCCTTGCCTGCATCTGTGAGATAAGCATACGTTCCGTTGAAACGAATATCGTCGATATAGCTGCCTGCCTGCGCGATCTCTGGCCCCAGAGGATAGATCCGCAGCACATGACCTGTTACCGGATCAATCCGCACCAGTTTGGCCCCTCCTAATACGAGGGTGCCTCCAAAAGACGGAGTTCCAGTATCAACAACCCAGAGCGTGCCGTCAGGGGCAACATGGAGGGCATTGACGCTGACAAACCGATGCGTCGCATCCTGTCCAGGTTGCCAGCCATTCCAGTCAGCATCCGGAAACGGCTCTATCTCTTTGCTCTTCGTCAGAAGACCCACGGTAGGCCCGGAAAACCCGGTCCACCGAGGGCCTGCGACAAACACACGACCACCAGCAAGCGCTACGGCGTTCCAATCCATTATTGTAGTGGTCGCCTCGATCCTGATGGTCTGGGCGTGGGAAGAAACAGGATGCGCACATACCGCAACGACTCCTGTAAAAACGGCCATAGCAGCGATACTGCGCAGGTTAGTTGCTCGGAAAGCCTGCCGTCGCTTCTGTTTCATGAATCCCATGATATCAGATCCCCGCAATAAAACCGGACGGCGTACCGTCGGCAGGATCCACGAACACCACGTCGTCTGGCGCCCGTCGCAGCGTATCAATGGCAAGAAAAACGATTGGATGGCTCAGAATACGGGGCACGGCATGCACCGCCCAACGGGGGAACACTAGAAGATGACCGGGTGCAAACGGGGCCTCCTCCGCCGTTTCCGGGAACGCGGCGGCAATTTCATTGAGATTGAACCGTCCACCCGTCCGGTTCAAGGTCATTAGATGCTCTTCGGCATTCATAACACCAGTTCTCCACTTCCAAGAAGTTTCTGTATGGCAGCAGTATCGGCGACCTGATGCAGCACTGTAATCTCGCCTTTTTCTACGGTTCAGAGATGCACGAAGGCGATATTGCCTGACTGTCCAATCGTTTTTCGCACGCGAGAGGCATCTGACACGTTGAGCTCTACAACGCGGTATTCAGAGTTACGGGATTTCGCGTCTACCCGATGTCGAAGGGGACAAACCGTGAAATATTTCCATTACAGCAACTATGATCTGTTGAGAACGCACCTCAATGACTTCATGTTCGCCAATCATTTCGAGCTAAGACTCACGCTTTACGAATACATCTGCAGGATATGAGCTTCAGAGCCAGAAACATTCATCCTCAATTCCCCCATCAAATGAAGGGATTAAATACCCAGCAAGAAACGATCAGGCTGCTTGCTGCAATACCAAGTCAGTGAAACATGTGAGTGCGGATTTGAACCTTTTCTCCAGTATGTCGGTATCTCTAGTAACTCATCAATTGTGATCCCATTTGTGGTCACAGGGGTTATACGGCACGCAAACAGATGGCATGCCGTATGATAGCCTTTTTTATTTACCAGACAGGTATAGATGCCCCCTCCCTATCCATTTTGGAAAAGTGCTTGCATTTTCTCATTAAAACTTTCGACGAATTCATATTCTTGCGGGCCTGAAGCCTCGCGAAATTTTTTTGCTTCATCAACGATGATTTCGTTCTTCTCTGTGGCCAAAAGAGCTATAGTATCGGAAATAAATTTCTTTAGAGGGACAGCGGCTTCTGCTTCTTGACTGTTCATCAGTTCGGTCCGCACCCACGGCGGTGCGATCTCGATGACGTCGATGTTCGTGTCCTTAAGCAGAAAACGCTGCGACATTACGTAAGAATGGAGAGCGGCTTTAGATGCAGAATAAACAGCTGTCAGTGCGAGCGGAATAAAGGCCAGTCCGGAAGTATTGTAGATAATGGTTGATTGGGGCTGCGCCTTAAGATGTGGCATGAGCGCAGAGGTCAGTCGAATCGGAGCAGCAAAATTGGTGGTGAACGTTGAAGTCAGAAGAGTGTCATCTATTTGCCCTGCCGCTGTATCTGGCAACATGATTCCGGCATTGTTGATAAGTACGTTCAACGACGGGTAATCTCGTTGAATTTGCTCCGCAGCATTCTGGATATCAGCCGGAATTTCGAGATCCAGTTCAATGGCCTCCATGCCAGGATTCGCTGCTGTAACCTCATTAAGCCTTAAACGGCGACGCCCGGCAATAATGACCTTGTTGCCATTCTGATGAAATGCTTCGGCAAGGGCGCGACCAATGCCGGAACCACCTCCAGTAATCAGTATGGTATTGTCTGTCAGTTTCATGTTGATCTCCATTTTGAGATTTCGAATTTCAGAAAAATGGGAAGGCTTTCTCTTCGTGTAAGGTCATCGAAATATAATTTCAGGCTGCAAAACCCTCGAGTACGATCTTGCCTTTAGCCTGACCGCTCTCGATCAGGGCGTGAGCATCCCGCAGATTGGCCGCAGTGATGAGCCCGAACTCTTTACCGAGCGTCGTGCGAAGACGACCTTCCTCTACAAGACGCGAGACGTCGTTCAGGAGTTTCCCCTGAGCGCTGATGTCTGCCGTTCCGAACAGTGAACGCGTAAACATCAGTTCCCAGTGCAGCGAGAGGCTTTTTCGCTTCAGAGGTAGAGCATTAAGTTCAGCCGGATCATCGATCAGGCCGAAATGCCCCTGTGGGGCAAGAAGTGCGACGATCTCTGCCAGGTGTCGATCTGTCTGCGTCGTGGAAAAAACAAAACCGGGAGCGCCCGTAGGAAGGGCAGCAACCTGTGCGGCCAGAGGCTTACTGTGATCGATCACGTAATCTGCCCCAAGAGATGCGACCCAGTCCTGCGTTTCGGGGCGCGAAGCCGTAGCAATGACCGTGATATCAGTCAGAACCTTGGCCAACTGGATCGCCATAGAACTGACCCCACCTGCGCCTCCGATAATTAGAATGGACGGCGTTGTTCCCGGGACAGGGCGCCGAATATCCAGGCGATCGAAAAGCATCTCCCAGGCAGTGATTGCTGTCAGTGGTAAGGCCGCGGCTTCAGCCCAGTTCAGAGAGCGGGGTTTGCGTCCGACAATCCGCTCATCGACCAGATGAAACTCAGCGTTAGTCCCCGGGCGATTGATCGCACCCGCATAAAAGACCTCATCGCCGACAGAAAAATCCATCACGTCTGGTCCGGTGCCAACGACAACACCCGCAGCATCCCAGCCCAGAACGCGCCATTGACTCGCCTCTGGTGTTGCGCTGCGGCGGACTTTTGTATCAACCGGATTGACCGAGACAGCTTTAATCTCCACCAGAAGATGACGCCCCGTGGGAACAGGTTTTGGCAGATCGATGTCCTGAAGGGCTGCCGGATTTTCGATGGGAAGAGGCATCTGATAACCGATGGCCCGCATAATGTCTGCTCCTCTGTTGAATGAGGAGAAGAGTGAGCATTATATTGTTTTCAGACAAGAACGCACTTTTAACACCCATAGTGTCGGAAATGATACCGTTATGACCCGCATCCGCCATAAATCACTTGATTGCAGCCCCGGCTGCGCTGTTGAAGCAACACTTCAACTCATCGACGGAAAATGGAAAGGTGTGATCCTCTATCACCTGCTTCAGGGGACCCTGCGCTTCAACGCCATCCGCAAACGTTTGCCCAATATCACCCAGAGAATGTTGACCACCCAGCTTCGCGAACTGGAGCGGGACGGGTTTGTGTTGCGGACGGTTTACCCGGAAGTTCCGCCAAAGGTGGAATACAGTCTGACCGCACGCGGTCGGACCCTTGAGCCCGTCATTATGACTCTCAAGAGATGGGGCGATGAGCATACGACGTTCGGACGTGTTCCTGAGGTCTGCGCCGACCTGAAGGGCTCGCCAACAGATGGAGGGTTCTAAAAACCTGCTGTTATTGAGGGATCCACTGTGATTCCATTTTTCTGGTTTTGCTTGATCTGAATTGCCCCGGGTTTTGTGGAGACAGAACGACCCGAGAGGTAAGAAGAATTCATGAGCAACAAATCGAAGCGTTTTCCGCCTGAATTTCGTGAGCGTGCGGCTCGCATGGTTCTGGAGGAAGAGAAGAGCCATCCATCACGCTGGTCTGCGGTGATGATGATAGCGCCAAAGCTGGATATTCATCCTGACACGCTGTCAAAATGGACCCGTCTGCATGAGCGGGCCAATGCGCCTGCGGTGAGTGAACTGCCTGATCGGGAAAAGATCAGGCAACTGGAGCGAGAGAACCGCGAATTGCGGCAGGCCAATGAAATCCTGCGTAAGGCTTCTGCGTATTTTGCCCAGGCGGAACTCGACCGCCGGTTCAGGCCATGACGCGCTTCATTGAGGAGCATCGGCAGACATATGGTGTCGGGTCAATCTGCAAGATCCTGCCGATTGCGCCATCTGTCTATTATGCAACCGTTGCCAGGCAGAAAAAACCTTGTGCGCGCAGCCAGAAAGACAAAGAGCTGTGTGATGAAATCCGCAGGGTCTGGAACGATAATTTCTGCGTCTATGGAGCGCGTAAGGTCTGGCATCAGCTCAGACGCGAAGGCAGGACTATCGCTCGCTGCACGGTAGAGCGGTTGATGCGCCAGATGGGACTTAAAGGCGTCATTCGTGGCAAGGGCGTCAGAACCACCCGGCCTGATCCGCAACGTCCGTGCCCTAAGGATCTGGTGCAGCGCCAGTTTCATGCTCCAGCCCCCAACAGGCTCTGGGTTTCGGATTTTACTTACGTTTCCACATGGCAGGGCTTTGTGTATGTGGCTTTCATCATTGATGTGTTTGCCCGCGTGATTGTGGGCTGGCGCGTCTCCTCCACTGCCCATACCGACTTCGTAATGGACGCCCTGGAGCAGGCTCTGTGCCAGAGGCGGCCTGAGGGAAAAGTGACCCATCATTCGGACCGCGGCTGTCAGTATGTGTCCATTCGCTATACGCAAAGACTGGCTGAAGCGGGCCTCGTCGCTTCAGTCGGAAGCGTTGGTGATTCCTATGATAATGCTCTGGCAGAGACCATCAATGGACTTTATAAAACCGAACTCATCTATCGGCAGGGACCCTGGAAAAACAGGGAAGCGGTTGAACTGGTAACACTTAAATGGATCGACTGGTTCAACAATCGGCGGCTCCTGTCCTCCATTGGAAACATCCCGCCAGCAGAAGCTGAAGCACGCTTTTATGCACAACAGAAATCACATGCTTTAGCCGCTTAAATCAGATAAAAAACGTCTCTACAAAACCCGGGGCAATTCAGCTCTGAGCGTGAATGGCGCGGATATGGACCATCAGGATGTCATCCTGTCTTCTGCGGGCACAG
>NZ_JOPI01000061.1:0-5580 GCF_002153695.1 Acetobacter sp. DsW_059 | reverse complement strand
TCGGTAAGCCTGTGAATCACAATCTCTCGCTCAGTTCAATAAATTAACAGGTCCTGAGCCTAGACAGCGGGCCGCATTCTGCCTGCCATGTTTTGTCGTTTCTGGTCAGATATGAGGGTAAATAATATGGTTATAGCTGGCGCGAACTACCCGCTGCATATCCACATACTGCCATAATGCTGCAGGTTGTAATACACAGTGCGATAGGGGCAGACCAGTTGCCGGATGTATCATGCAGTGCACCAACAAGTGGTGGCGCCGCTGCGGCAATGGTGTAGCCAATGGTTTGTGCCATCCCTGATAAAGCGCTTGCCTGGCGTACAGTACCAGCTCTGAGACTAATAAAAGATAAAGCCATAATAAAGCTTGCTCCGGTGCCAAAACCAAAAAGCGTTGTCCAGATAGTCGCGTGATGCGGCCAGCAAAGTAGTCCCAGTAAAGCAATGCCTGTAATGATGGTCGTCCCGGTTGCCATGACTTTATGGTTTTTAAAGCGGTGTAGTGTGGGTACAAGCACCAGACCCGGAATGGCCGTGGCTAGCTGCGTTAGTCCATGAAGAGATCCCGCTTCATGAAGTGAATAGCCTGCTGCAGTCAGAATATTGGGCAGCCAGGTAATGACTGTATAATAAATAAGTGAGTTAAGACCCAGAAATAGCGTGACATACCATGCCAGAGAAGATTGCCATATTTTCGTGTGAAACGTCTGTGGAGAAGCAGTTTCGGCAACTGGCTGAGTATGGTTACGTAGTTGTGGCAGCCAGACAGCAATTGTCAGTAAAGGCAGAATGGCAAAAAGCTCTAAGGCACGCATCCAGTTTGAAGAGGGCAGAGTGGCAAGAGGTACAACGCAACCTGAAAATACAGCTGCCGCTACGCCAGAAACAAAAGCATAGACAGCGGTTAACGTTGTAATATTTTTGGGAAAATCTCGTTTCAGCAATGCAGGCAGAAGAACATTAGCAATAGCAATACCCAGCCCGATAACCGCTGAACCGGCAAATAGCATCGAGACTGTTCCGGATGATCTTATAAAAATACCAGATGTAATAAGCACCAGGCCCAGCATCAGGCTGCGTTCAAGACCATAATGCCTTGCCAGCAACACGCAAAAGGGTGATGCAAAAGCAAAAGCCAGCAGTGGCAGGGTTGTTAGTGTGCCAGTTGCGAAGGTGGTCAGTGCGAAAGTTTTATGGATCATCGTGAGTAAAGGCGCAATTCCTGTAACGGGCGCGCGCAGACTGGTGGCAATAAGCAAAATACCGGTGATAAGAAGCACTGGTCGCGATACCATGAATGATGAGAAATTTTTCTTCATAAAAAATCTGTTCCAGTGTAGGTGCCGTAAGGCTCTTTCACTGTTATAGCTATTTTTCGCTTATATGAATTGCGATATAATGACTGATAATCATTTTATCCTGCCAAAAATAACAGAATAACGATGTTTCCCTCTCAGATTGCTCCTGAAGATTTTGATCCCGATACATCTTACCAGCCAGCCATCGCGCTCAGTCTGGAGTTTACGCGTTATGAACTTGATGCTCCGGCACATACGCACCGTAAGGGGCAGCTTATTCTTGCGTTACATGGTGCGGTAACTTTTACAGCTGCCAATGGTATTTGGATCGTACCTCCCAATTGTGGTGTATGGGTGCCTGGCGGGGTGGTACACAGCAATCGTGCAACAGATAATGCTCACCTTGCTTTTTTATTTGTTGAACCCGGTGCTGCTGCTTTACCTGATTATTGCTGCACTTTGGGAATATCAGCCATTGTACGTGAGATGATTCTTCATCTTGCAGGTCTTTCCTCTGACTACAGCGCTAATAGTCACACAGCTCGGCTTGTCAGAGTGCTGCTTGATGAACTGACCCTTATGCCAGAGGAGCGGCTGAACCTGCCTGTTTCTGATCATCCGAAAGTAAGGGAAATAGCAAAAGCGCTCACCAGTAACCCTGCTGACAGAGCAATAATGGCAATATGGGCCGAGCGTGTTGCTTTGAGCGAACGCTCTCTCGCGCGACTGATTGTACAGGAGACCGGACTGACCTTCGGCCGCTGGCGTCAGCAGCTTCAGCTGATTATAGCGTTACGGGAGCTTGCTAAAGGAGTTGCCGTTCAGAAGGTTTCTGAAGCATTAGGTTATGAATCGGTTACGGCATTTATTCAGATGTTTAAAAAAGCGCTCGGTAAAACACCGGCTCGTTATTTTGAGCATGCCGGTCAGGTGTAAAATGCGACTGTAATACCAGGAGCAGGACGCATTAATCTTCTGAAGTCAGCGAGAGATTATGACTCAACGAGCTTGTCAATGAAGGTCAGCCTGTTTTCCTCAGGCGCCCTGATATTTTTACCTAATATCTAAGTTCGAGATGAAGGAATTGATTGAAATCATCTTGAACATATGAGTGCTCTTCACAAACCCTTAGCACTGATACTGATATTGCACTCCTCATGCCGGGTATGATTGTGGATTTCCCTGATACGCTTCTCTGGGTCGAACCGGCGTCACTGTCGTTACTTCGATGAAGTAGCCGCCCTTTGCTCGAAAGTAGAAGGACCATGCACCATGTGTGTCGCATGGTGCATGCACCTCCCAGCCATCCGCACTGAGACGCGTATACAGAGCATCGACGTCTTCGTGAGACTTTTGGATGAAACCAATGTGCATGATGTCGGGTTGCCTGGGGTAACTGAAGTCTTCGAGTTTTTTGGCGAAATGATTGACGATTAGTACCAACCCGTCATCATCCTGCATGATGGCCATTTTGGTTCCACGCACAACGAGAGTTCGCAGGCCGAAATATTGTTCGAACATTGCGCGATCAGCTTCAGTATCGTGGCTGTAGAGATTGATGTGGTTTAGCTTCATAGCTGTGTCTTTCCGTTGGTGAGACGGACACGAGCCGGTCGCAACATGGACAACGACGACCGACCACGGACGAGGCCAATCCTCGTCGTGCCCGGCCATGGTCAGGAGCAGATTTACCTGCTCAGGCGTGACTGTCTCCAAAGAGACCGCAAGTTGTCACCATACCTGCATCGCTGTCTTTTTAGGCACGGATGATTGTGCTGACGTCAGCAGTAGTGGTCAAGCGGCATCTTCAGTTATGCCCTCTTCGTAAAAGCTTATCGGATGACGTAACATGCCAGCGTAATGGTGGCTCTAAAGGAAGGACCAGCTCATGTTTTGGTCACTTGTCATAACTCTGCCAACAGATGTCATCGGGAAATGTGATGTGAATACTGTCGCATCGTGTTCAATAGCGTAATTCAAAGCCCATTTGCGCGATACGATGGCTGTCTGGGGATCTGCATCAAAAACGGCACTCCACTCCGGAACACGCACTTGAATAGGGTGATGCATGACATCTCCCGTAAAGAGTGCACGCTCCATACCAGATTTCAGCACAAGAGATGCGTGATGTGGCGTATGCCCAGGTGTGGAATGAAAGGAAATTCCCTCAAGAATTTCGGATCCGTCTACGTCAATCTGATCTGCAAGACCCGCCGAAACAATCGGATCAACGCTATCTATGCGTGTCATGAAGCTGGTTTTATTACGGGCACTATCATGAGCAGGATTGCTGAAAAAATCGTATTCGGCTTTGGAAAAAATATATCGGGCATTCGGGAAGGTCGGAACCCAGATGCCATTTTTCAGGCATGTATTCCATCCGACATGATCGACATGCAGATGGGTAAGAAGAACAAAATCGATGTCTTCAGGCCTGACGCCAGTGCGCATTAAATTTTCAAGCCACACTGTCTGCAAATGATCGAAATGCAGAGCAGCAGGACGGACCTTGTTATTTCCAACTCCCGTATCCACAAGAATTTTCCGGCCGCGATCCTCGACGAGCCAGCTATGAACGCTCAAAAGGACTTTCTTTTCTGAAGCATCCAGCGTTTCAGGCAGGTCGGGATAGGCCTGAAGTGCCGTTGCATTATTCCAGTCAGGAAGTAGCTGTTCCGGAGAGAGTGCTTTCAGCGTCAGATCCTGTATTTTTAGAATGCGGGCATCCCCTACAGTATACCACTGAAGATCGTTCAGAAGCATAAGCCTCCCTTTCGTTTTTATTTCTCAAAGAAATACAGCACTGTTGTCATAAAGGGAAAAGAGATTTCAAGTCTTGCGGGAGTACGCCTGTTGCATGGTTTGACAGGCACCCGAAAAGCGGGTCCCATTCTTCAATGCGCAGATCACAAATCAAACCTTCTGATGCAAAGGGATCACCGGCAATCATCGCGTCAACCTCCTGTCGACTGGCGCCTTTCATAATCAGAAAGCCGGAGCGCAATGGGGCGCCTTTCAACGGACCAGAGGCCAGCAGACTACCTTCCTGTATAAGGCGCCTGAGATACAACACGTGTGCTGCGACATGCTGTCCCCACCCCTCGCCGTCAGGGTGCTCCATGCGAACAAGATAAACAGGCATTTCAAAAGTCTCCTTCAGAACCGGGCTTACCAATCACTCGAAGCTTTCAGTATATTCTTCTTTCTGGCTGGATAAATTGTCGATATGAGACATCAGTCACAACTGAGGATGATGAATGCTTGACCGTTTAACCAGCATGAAGATTTTTATCAGGGTCGTGGAACTGGGGTCCTTTGCTGCGGCCTCCCAGCATCTGACTTTGTCACCGCAGATGGTCGCCAGGCATATAGAGGCTCTGGAGCATCACCTTGGTGCTCGCCTGTTACATCGGACCACACGTCGGCAAAGTCTGACTGAAACAGGACGGCTCTATTGCGAGCAGTGTCGCCTGGTTCTGAAGGCCGTTGAACGAGCGGACAGTCTGGCAGCCAATACGCTTGGCACACCGCGTGGCATATTATCTGTTAGTGTACCCGTCACCTTCGGGCGAACAGTATTCCTGCCATTTGTTCACAATTTTCAAAAAAAATATCCAGATATTCAAGTCCATTTGTCACTGACAGATCAACTGGTTCACCCCACAATGGATGGTCATGAGGCTGTGATCCGAATTGGTGAACTGGAGACGGACCTTACAGCGGTCAGTCGTCCTTTGACGGCCTATCGTCGGGTCATTTGCGCGGCTAAGACCTATCTGGAAAAATACGGTTTTCCAGGGCAGCCCGAAGATCTGATGCGTCATGAGTGTCTCATATATGAAAATTCCGGCGGCCCTGTAACGACCTGGCACTTTTCTCAAGGGAGCGTTACGCGGCTTGTGACCGTCTCCGGGCGGATAATCAGTAATGATTCAAGTGTTCTGCATTCTGCAGCACTTGCTGGCGATGGTATTCTGCTGGGATATGAGCAGGCTTTGCTTCCAGATATTAAAAGCAAACGGCTTGTCCGGCTTATGCCCAGGTGGACAGTTCCGGACAGGCCCATGCACCTGCTCTATAACGCAGGTCCGGTTATGACCCCAAAACTGCGAGTCTTTGTAACCGAGCTTCAACAGGCTTTCCAGGTTTAAGTTACCCTCAAATATGGAGGGCAAGCGGTCTGTCCGGTTGATAGCCTCATCATTTTTACCGAACATCTTCTAGGCTCAGGACCTGTTAATTTATTGAACTGAGCGAGAGATTGTGATTCACAGGCTTACCGA
>NZ_JOPI01000060.1:0-1724 GCF_002153695.1 Acetobacter sp. DsW_059 | reverse complement strand
TGTCCGCAATCCATATCGCTGCAAGCTTCATCTTCTATCTCAAAGAATGAGTCCTGAGCCTAGATGCCACATGATGCCGTTCAGTCGTTCCATATTTGTTACGTAGTTACTATCCATTACCTGTTCTTATCAATGAAAGCATTTAGTGTTTCAGCATCTTGGCAATCTATTATCTCAAGGCAATACAGTTTTTTGGTAACCGGTCCAACTTGGATGCAAAAGGCCGTGATGCTCATGTCGGCTGACAAGTGAAGAAGCGCACAATACGCACGTGAGGCAATCGCCTCTTTAAGCCGATTAGCGACTTAGGAGGAAGCGGAATGTCTATTTTCTGGAAGATGGAATTAAAAGCAGACGTTCAGATCAATCTCAGGATAAAGTATTGAGAGTAAGACGTTCCCTGTTCAAACTGGAAAATTACTTTTATCAGATTTGAAAAGATAATATCGATTGCTGATAATGAAAATTTAGTCTTTCTCTCATAAACCTTATGAATATTTCTATAGTTTTATAGAAGACAGAAGTGCTTTTGAATGAATTTCGAGCGTATCCAGGCATGGAATCGAGAGCGTGACATCGTTAAAAAGAAGTGGCAGTTCTGTACATCCAAGAACAACAGCATCTATGCCGGATTGAATAATCATCCTTTGAATAATATTCAAAAATTCAGCCTGCGTTGACGGCTTAGCTATTCCATGTTCCAGTTCAGCTGAAATTTTTTCCACCACGAAATCAAAGTCACGTCCTGCGGGGATCACTACGTCTATTCCGACTTCTCTGAAGGGTTTCTTGAAGAAGTCCTCTTCCATGGTAAAACGGGTGCCCAGCAGACCTAATTTTTTCACATTTTGTGTTTTGGCTTCATCGCGCGTTGTTTCGATAATGCTTATAAGCGGTACAGAAGAGTGTTCACGTAAGGCATCAAAAACAATATGAGGCGTATTTCCTGTAAGAGACACGATCTCGCAGCCCGCTGCTATGAGATTATTGATGCCGCCAACGAGATACTGCGTTAATCCATCATAGTCTCTGTCCGAGCAATATTTGAGAACATTGAAAACATTGAGGCTTTCTATCGTCAGGTTAGGAAAAAATTCTTTTCCGATCTGCTTGTTGGCTCCATAAACAATTTTCTTGTAGTAAATGAGCGTGGATTCTGGACCAGTCCCGCCGATTAAACCAAGTTTTTTCATATTGATCTCCCCCGATATGCAGACTGCTGTATCATAATTCAGAACGCCAGCTCTTTATTATAGTGAATGGGCTTTAGAAGAAGTTTGATGAGCTGGTCGTCGTCTTCCTGTTTGGTGGGGACTATTGCCATGTCAGCTTTCCGGAAGCGCAAATTTTGTATTTGAAGCCCGACATGCAGGAGAAGACTGCCTTATACTTTAGGATTAGCGATTGGTTCCTTCTTCCACCGATAACAACAACGGAGAGGGGTGAAAATCCCCTTTCATACTGGAGCGATGTTAAAACTGTGACTGGGTATGCCAAGCTGATGCCAGATGCTTACAAGGGCCAGATAAACAACTGGTGGGAGCATGGCCCAGAGGTCTAAAAAAACTTCACGGATTCTTCACAGATAGATATGCACGAATCCATATGATTATAGATAGATGCAGATAATAAATTTTAGGGGAATGTCTTAAAAAATCGGAGTTTTCTGCGACAGGAATGGTGGGCGCAGCAGGGATTGAACCTACGACCCCTACCATGTCAAG
>NZ_JOPI01000059.1:0-27621 GCF_002153695.1 Acetobacter sp. DsW_059 | reverse complement strand
ATGTCCGCAATCCATATCGCAGCAACCGTCCTCTTCTATCTTAACGAATGAGTCCTGAGCCTAGCTTAACGGCAAACATAATTATAGCTGCCGGCTGAACAGACGGTTATCCACCGCCTGTATTCAGCCCCTGCATTTCTCTTCTTGTATTTTACCAGCCTGAAATAATTTAAACCACTTCAAAACATTGAATTAATAGCAAACTGCGGCGTGATCTGAATAGATTTATTGTGACCGGCAAAATAAAAAGAAGACCCGACAATAATCCCCCATCGTGGGTTCCAGTTATACTCCATCGCCGGGGCAATCTGCCAGTCACCTGAAGCCTTACCAATCGTGTGAATATACTGGCCATCTGCATTATGCCCGCGCAGTCGGGTACCATTAGCCCAGTCACGCGCCAGGTCCATTGCCACAACCCAGCTCTGATTGATACCATATTCAAGAGAAAACCCGGTCTGACCACTCATTCCTGGTTGTCCCTTACCCCTAAAGCCCATAGCAGTACCGTAACTGGTAACATCCTGCAGCTGTGCTGAGGTCACTGCCCGCCTGAACCAGTTCCACATACGCAGACGCAACTGATGGTGCCCTGGTAAAGTATAAGTAGACTGCTCTGTCAGAGCAAAGCGGAAGACATAAGCACCAGTACCTATTCCATCCTGAGTGTCGCCGAGCTTTTTATAATCTCCCGTAGGGAAAATCATACCGACAAAGACATTCAGGGCCGGAATATAACGTTTAGGGTCAGGACGTAAAATGCGATAAATAAGATCAAGCGGCATATCACCAGCTTTAGGACCATGAGAGTGCCCGTCATTATGTTTCCAGCCATACTGAACAACCGTATGAAACTGGATACTAAAGTCAGGTGTGATTCCATATTTTATAAGTGTGGAGTTAGCAAAACTACGCTGATAAGGATGTTTTTCCGGGCCTGAACGGTTATGCGCATCAAAAGCACCAACTGGCTGACTATATGAAAAATAAGGCTCGATATTAAGAATACCCGACGTCGTTGTACCTGAAGGAGAAACCAGAGAACCTGTGTACCACTGGTCAGCATAGGCAGGAGGCTCATAAGCCAAAAAAAACGTACAGCAGCCAGCTATAAATCCCCTCTTTATTGTTTGTCCCACGAACTTTTTTCCTTTTGTATAACCTGCTTAAGATATCTTCTGTTTTTTAAATATCTAAGGTTGATACGACATCGTTTTCCACAGCCAGCATGACATGAGCTACCCGTTATTTATTTGTATTTCTGATAGCTACAATAAAGAGATGATATATTTACGGGCGGAAAGAACATTCTTCCCGCCCGATTTTCATCAGGATTTTTTCTGCTTGAATTCCTGATAATACTCATCAACCATTTTACGAAGAGCACTGCCAATGGCGGCATACTGAAACTCGTTCAGATTTGCCAGAGAAGCGCGGGCCGCTGCGCGGACTGTACCAAATCCCCCGCCTGGCAACAGTACTATCCCTGTTTCATCTGCAATACGGAACAAAATTTCACCTGTGCTTGCACGCTCAAGCATCCATTTTGCAAAATCTTCTCCGTAAAGCGCACGGCAGGTATCTTCAAGATCAATGAGCGTATAATAATCGACAGCATTCGCATCTTCTGACCGGCTGACTCCCAGCTCACGATACATCACAGCTTCACGACGTCGAATAAGATTTTTAAGAACTTTTTTATATCGTTCTTCATGATCGGTCAGCACAAATAAAGAGAATAGTACCATCTGCACCTGCTGCGGTGTAGAGAGACCAGCAGTATGATTGAGAGCCACCGCTCTGCTGTCGGCAACAAGGCGATCAATAAACTTAAGAGCTGACGGATCAAGCGTCAGGCTGCTGTAGCGCTTTGCAAGACGGCTTTTTTCTTCAGCGGGCAGATTTGCGAGATGAACGTCAATCGCGTTATCTTTATGCATACCGATAACGCCAAGTCGCCAGCCGGTTGCACCAAAATATTTCGAGAACGAATAAACAAGAATAGTGTTGCGCGGACAAACTGCATAAAGAGAGCGGAAATTATCTGCAAATGTACCATAAACGTCATCTGTTAAAATCATCAGATCCGGACGTTCCTTAACGATGGATGCAATCTTAGCAAGAGAAGCATCATCCATTTTTACAGAAGGCGGGTTACTGGGGTTTACACAAAAGAAAATCTTGACGCCCGGATCACGCAGTTTTTCAAGTTCATGCTCAGGATACTGCCAGTTCAGAGCCGGGTCAGCCTGTACGCTAACGACTTCAAGCCCATATTCTTCAAGCTGCGGAATTTCAATATAGGGTGAGAAAACCGGCATCCCTATCGCAACTTTATCACCTTTATTAATCAGGCCATTCTGCTTCATCGTATTGAAGACATAGGCCATGGCAGCAGTACCGCCTTCAGTCGCAAAGAACTCTGTCGTGTCAAGCGCAATATCTCCACCCACCATTTCGCGCAAAACATACTGGCCTACAATTTTTTCACTCAAAGGCAGCATGCGAGGAGGTGTGGGGTAATAACAACCAAGAATACCCTCGACCATTTCCTGAAGGAACTCAGACGCTGACAAGCCCATCTGGTCACGCACATAGCTCACAGCGACAGCAAGGGCATCTGCATCTTCCTGCCCCTGACGCGCCTCAACAAAACGGTCAAATCGCCCTTCTATTCCCTCAACACGCACCATTCCGCCCAGTGCAGGAGATAAATAAGACATAGACAAACGAGATTCAGCCAGAGCAAACTGCCCAAACAGGAAAAAAACTGCCCGGGGTAATGTAGCAAGAAAATTTGGATTTCCCCGCCCAGCATTAAGCATCGCACGGTCTGCCTTTGAAGAGGCGAGGCGAATAAGTTCGTCTTTCAGCTCAAAGGGGCTCAGGCTGGCAAATTTTGAATAATCCGTAGTCATCAGAAGATACCTTTTAAAAGGAGAAAAAAATCAGGAAAATGCAACAACCAGCGGCCCCAGCAATGTCAGTAAAACATTGGCTACCGCATAAGTAATGGCGAATGGTGTTGTTGGAACAGAATTACCTGCCTTGCTGAGAACCTCACCAAAGGCAGGATTTGCGCTACGTGACCCGGCAAGTGCACCGGCAAAAATAGCTGTGTTATTATAACGCAGCACATAACGCCCAAAGAGCATTGTCAGCACCAGGGGGATCAGTGTTACGATAACGCCGAGCAGGAATAACGTAATCCCCTGCTGCATAATTGTCGTTACCGCCTGCTGGCCGGTTTGCAGCCCTGTTACCGCCACAAACCCGGCAAGACCTAAATCAACCAGCAACGCTGAAGCCCCTGAAGGCATATTACCAGAAGAAGGATGTCGTCCCTGATACCAGCCAAACAACAGGCCAGAAAGCAGTGCACCGCCACCGCTGCCCAGTGTAAGCGGGACTGAACCCAGATGCACAACAGCGAGACCTATTAAAAGGCCAACAGCCACGCCTAAAGAATGAAAGACCAGATCAGTTTTAATACTGGGCACCAAAATCTGGCCAAGCTGTGATGCAACACGCTGCACGTCTGCTGATGCACCGAGAAGGGTGACGACATCGCCGTCATGAACCTCAGTATCCGGGGTCAGAGCAAGTTTTACACCAGCCCGCGACAAAGAGACCAGATACACGCCATGCCGCGTTACGGCAGAGAGCAACTGCACACACTGTTTAATAGTTTTACCGGAAAAGTCTTTTCTTGAAAGACAGATATCACGACGCAACAGAACGAAATCAAGGCCAGCCACTTCACCAGCTTCCTGACCAATCTGCGCTCCTGCTGCAATAATATCAGCACGACGACCAACAAGAAGCACATTATCACCAGGCTGCAGAGAAGCATCAGAGCCTGTTGCCAGCATCTTACCGTTACGCACAATTTTTTCGAGCGTTATACCCGGACTAAGCGCCTCAATAGCTGCAACTGTCAGATCTGACTTTGTTATCTGATAAGCCCGCCCGATCAGATCGGGAAAAGATTCAACTTCACCCTCCCCGGCAATATGCACGCCGGCTGCCTGTTGTGATTCTGCGCGCAGCGCATCGTCTCTTATGCTTCGCTTCATAAGCCACGGAAGCACATTAACACACATAATAATGGGGCCAATTGACCCAAAAATATATGTTACAGCATAACCAACAGCGACATTACCCTGAAGCTGCTGAACCTGTACCAGAGGCAAACCAAGTTTTTCGAGTGATGAACCGGCAGTACCGATAATAGCTGACTGTGTAAGGCCACCAGCCGCAAGCCCTGCCGCCAGACCTTTATCAAGATGAAAGATACGGGCGATCACTACAACAGTGACAAGGCCCGTTACGGCCAGCACACCAGCCATTAAAATTTCACGCATGGTCTGACGACCAAGCGAACGAAAAAACTGTGGTCCGCTCTGATAACCTACAGCGTAAATAAACAAAGCGAACAAAACAGTTTTTATACCGGAATCTATATGAACGCCGACCTGACTGATCAGTACAGCGGCCAGTAAAGTGCCAGCTACCCCGCCAAGCTGGAAAGAACCAAAACGGAAACGACCGATCCAGCATCCGGCCAGTAGTGCAAGGAATAATGCTATTTCAGGACACGCCTGAAACAGGTCAGAAACAGCCAAGATAACTGAATGCACCGGATATTCCTTAATCTGCTTAATTTTGTTTGATATTATCTTACATCATGAACTATTGTTTTAATAATTCAAATCCAAAAAATATAAAATAAATTTTATAAATAAAATTGATAATAAATTTTTGTTTTATAATCAAAACAAAATTGTAAAAATAATTTTTATATTTTTATGCAAGCAAATAAGTATTTTTGTTTTAAGAAAAACATAAAAATAAAAAGCTAACCGGTTGGCTTTCTGATTAAACAGATTTACTCATAAAATCATTCAGCCGTTCTGATATTCGGAAGATATCAGAACGGCTTTTTAAAAATTATCGTCCGGCCATTTCTTTAATCCAGGCGGGATAACGTTCACCTGCCACTACAATATCAGCAAGAGCTGCATCAATACGCGCAAGCTCTTTACTACTCAGAATTACACCTGCTCCACCCAGATTTTCTTCAAGCCGGGCGATCTTTGTCGTTCCAGGAATAGGAACAATCCATGGTTTCTGCGCCAGAAGCCATGCCAGTGCAATCTGCGCCGGAGTAACCTGATTAGCCGCTGCAATATCCTCAACCAGAGTAAGCAGCCCCTGGTTTGCGGCAAGAGATTCAGGAGAAAACCTTGGCACTACATGACGAAAATCATCCTCGCCAAATGTGGTCTGAGTATCAATTTTTCCGGTCAAGAACCCTTTTCCCAAAGGACTGAAGGGTACAAAACCAATTCCCAGCTCTTCAAGCGCAGGAAGAATTTCTTTTTCAGGTTCACGCCACCATAAAGAATATTCACTCTGTAAAGCTGTGACCGGAAGAACAGAATGTGCTTTACGAATAGACTGCACACTGGCTTCTGAAAGGCCGAAATGCCTTACTTTCCCTTCTGCTATCAGATCCTTTACTGTACCCGCAACATCCTCCATGGGTACGTTCGGATCAACACGATGCTGATAAAATAAATCAATGACATCTGTACGCAGTCGTTTGAGTGACTCTTCGGCGACCTGACGGATCCGCTCCGGGCGGCTGTCCAGTCCCTGCTTTGAATCCCCGTTACGAAAGCCAAACTTCGTGGCAATCACCACATCTTTGCGTACAGGTTCCAGAGCTTCACCAACGAGTTCCTCATTCGTAAACGGGCCATAAACCTCTGCTGTATCGAAAAAGGTAACGCCTTTTTCAAATGCGTTACGAATAAGATTAATCGCACTTTTATACTCGGTTGCCGGACCATACCCAAAGCTCAGCCCCATACAACCCAGACCAATAGCTGAAACTTCCAGGCCATTTTTTCCAAGAATACGTTTTTTCATAATTCATTTCCTGTTAGTGAAATTAATAAAGTTCTTTTCTGTCTATGAATTTTTAACGATGATACTGCTCATCACTGACATGCTCCATCCAGTCAGAGGACCTGCCATCCTTTGTTTCTGTAATGGCAATATGTGTCATCGCGCATTCTGGTGATGCACCATGCCAGTGTTTTTCGTCAGGTTCGAACCAGACGATATCACCAGGATATACCTCTTCAACCGGACTACCTTCACGCTGAACCCACCCGGAACCAGCTGTTATAAGAAGAGTCTGCCCAAGCGGGTGTGTATGCCAGGCTGTACGGGCACCAGGTTCAAAAGTGACGGTGGCACAGGCGAGAGCACCACTCCCCGCGAAGGGTGCATCCACGCGTACTGTTCCGGTAAACCACTCTGCCGGACCTTTAACAGATGGTCTGAAACCAGGACGTCTGATATCCATGAGTTCTTTCCTTGCGAATTGAGCTGCAGAAAAGCAGCTCCTGCTATACAGGAAAAATTATTGAACCATGACGCTATTGCTATGATTAGATGCTATAATACGCTTGATCTTATATCAGAGGTTAATAAATGCGTCGCAGCGAACTGGTCGATCTTAATGCGTTCATGGTAGTTGCAGAGGAGCAGAGCTTTACGCGTGCCGCGGCACGACTGGGAACGTCACAATCCACACTAAGTCACACAATACGGCGCCTGGAAGCAAGCCTTAACGTAAGACTTCTGACCCGAACAACCCGGCGCGTGTCTCCTACACAGGCGGGTGAACGCCTGCTGAGTACACTCGTTCCTGCACTCGATACAATTGCTGATGAAATTGCCTCTATCAGCGAATTATCAGATAAACCGGCCGGCACTGTGCGGATTACAACATCAGAACATGCCGCCACTACCCTGCTATGGCCAGCACTCAAAAAATTACTACCGCAATATCCTGATCTTCACGTTGAACTGGCAATAGAGACCGGCCTGACAGATATTGTCGCTGAACGTTTTGATGCCGGTGTGAGACTGGAAGAAACAGTTGCCCGTGATATGATTGCAGTACCCATTGGTCCGCCACTCCGTATGGTCGTCGCAGGGGCTCCTTCATATTTTAAATCGCACCCGGCACCTGTTACACCGCACGATCTGTCACAACACAGCTGTATCAATTTCCGCCTTCCAACGGCAGGGGGCATTTATGCGTGGGAACTAGAAAAAGGCTATCGTGCGCTACGTGTTCGTGTAGACGGGCAACTCACCTTCAACTCACCACAAATGATCCTTCAGGCAGCTGTTGATGGCTTTGGACTGGCATACCTGATGGAAGATCAGATCGCAGCCTGCCTTGAAGACCAGCGCCTGGTCTGTGTACTGGAGGACTGGTGCCCACCATTTCCGGGCTATCGCCTGTATTACCCTAACCGGCGACAATCTTCTGCAGCTTTTCGTTTAGTCGTTGACGCATTACGCTACCGCGAAAAATAACTGACTATCCTGCAACATAGTCACGATACGCCATCAGGATACTCTCCTGCTACTTCAATAAGAAATCGTCATCATTACCAAAATAGCTTTCAGTAATGATGTACAATTCAGAGCAAATAAAGAGGATATTCAGTATAGCTGAGCCGTAGGGCGAAACAGAATCTCATTAATATCAACATCATCTGGCTGGCTCATGGCAAATACGACCGCCCGTGCAAAGGAATCTGCCGGAATGGCATATTTATCGTAGAATTCCTGAATGGTTTTTGCCGTATCTGCATCAGTCACACTTTCCGGCAACTCTGACTGAACAGCACCGGGAGAAATAACTGTTGAACGAATATTATAAGGTTTAACTTCCTGGCGCAAACCTTCAGAAATAACCCTGACTGCTGTCTTGGTGGCAGAATAAACGGCGCCTCCCGGGCCAACTTTATGACCTGCAACCGATGAAACATTTATAATCTGCCCGCTCTTCTGTGCCTTCATATAGGGCAGCACAGCAGCAATACCGTAAAGTGTGCCTTTAAGGTTAACATCAATCATCCGGTTCCAGTCCTCGATGCGACATTTTTCCAGAGGAGAATGAGGCATAAGACCGGCATTATTAATGATCACATCAATACGGCCATGCAGTTTTATCGCGCGATCAACCAGCGCCTGAACCTGCTCGGGCTGTGTTACATCTGTCTTCACGGCTGCTCCTGCACCCAGAGAAAGTGTGTTAACCAGAGCCTCAAGCTTATCCAGACGGCGGGCACCAATAACAATTTTGGCACCGTCAGCCGCAAGCCGTCGCACAGCAGCCTCGCCAAGGCCACTACTGGCGCCGGTAATAACGACAACTTTGCCTTCAATATTCTGCGCCATAATATTAATCCTCTTTTGCGTTAAAAACGCTGCATGCAACAATCAGGGCAAAAGAGACTGCTGACTGTAAGCATACAACGCTCACGTGGCGTGAGACCTGAACAACCACGCCCAGAGTATAGAATAAATAATTATAATAATTATCGTATTTGTTTTGCATGAAGCCATATTCAGGATTCATAAATAACAGGTATCTATGCCGGCTTCATTTTTATATTAATTTCATTGAAAACGTAGAATAATCAACAACAATGTAATTTTTTTCTGATTATTTTACCTGATTTTGTCACAGGAAGACTGCTGATAAACCGTACATCTTTAAGGCCGACCCACGGCCCAAGCATATCGTGAACTTTTCTGACAATCTGATCTGAAGAGAGCTCATGTTCTGCTTCAGTTTTTGTTACGACATAGGCAACAGGCCTTTGCCCTCTCAAAGGGTCAGAAGTAGCAATTACCGCACAGTTATAAACAGCAGGATGAGAGGAAATGATTTTTTCGATCTGCACCCCTGAAATACGGCGACCTGCTACCTTAATCACATCATCAGAACGCCCGAACATACGAACAGTAAGATCTTCCTCAATACTCCCTTCATCAAAAGTACGGTAATATTTTAGGGTATTATCAAAATATAATGCAGGAACAGTGACAGCCTCATCTTTCCACAAACCAGCAAGGCAGCCAGGAGGCAAAGGCAGTTTTAAAAGAATTTCACCACTCTCCCCTCCTGATCCAGGGGGTTGAATAACAGGGAGAAAACCTGGCGCAGGTCGTCCGATTTCATTCCCCTCACTCTCGGGGTTATAATCAGGCAGGCCTGAAAAATGAGCTGTGATGCTCCACCCGGTTTCAGTTTGCCACCAGTGATTAAGCACCGGTTTGTGAAAGAACGAGCGTGCCCAGTCGAGCAACGCCGGGTCTGCATACTCTCCGGCAATAAAAATCTGTTCAAGAGCAGGCAGTTTCACATCAGAATGATAACGGCTTTCATGCCGTATAAGCCGCATCTGTGTCGGTGTCGTAAACAGACATTTTACAGTGTGCCTGCGACAAAGAGCCATTACAGAAGCAGCCGCTGTGCATCCTTCTGCCAGCACACTTGTACAACCACTGATGAGTGGCGCGTAAACACCATAAGAATGGCCCACGACCCAGCCAAGGTCAGATGTCGTAAAAAAAGTATCACCGGGCTTACAGTCGTAAATCAGCTCCATAGACAAAGCGAGAGCAACAGCATGGCCGCCATTATCGCGCACAATGCCTTTTGCTCGGCCCGTTGTGCCAGAAGTATGCAGAATATAAAGAGGATCTTCCGCATGGAGTAAAACCGGCTCTGCCGGCTCTGCCTCTTCAAGCACATGAAAATTATAATCCCGCCCTGGCTGTAATGCTGCCGGGCAGGCATCACGCTGTACAATAACGCAGGCTGATGGCTTATAAGTAGCCAGGGAGAGTGCCTCGCTGAGAACAGGAACAGACGGCATAACAGTACGCCCCTGAAAGCTACAGCTGGCAGCAATAACGACTTTCGGGGTTACATCATCAATACGCTGTGCCAGCTCAGGGCCTGCATAACCAGCAAAAACCACAACATGCACAGCACCCAGCCTGGCACAGGCCAGCATAGCAACAACTGTTTCGACCATCGTTGGCATGGTGATCAGCACTCTGTCACCACGCCCCACCCCCAGAGCACGCAAACCACCGGCAAACCCGGCTACTCTTGTTTTCAGCTCCTGATAAGTAACAACCTGATGCTCTTTAGTTGCGCATGAGTGCCAGACCAGCGCCGGCTGTGCTCCGCGACCACCCTCAACATGGCGGTCAACCGCGTTATAGCAGGTATTCAGCGTCGCGCCGGGAAACCAGTCATGCCACCCGTCTTCGCGCACACGGCATGCAACCGAGGGAGCCTGCTTCCATGTGATGCGCCGCGCAGCATTCAGCCAGAATATCTCAGGAGCAGAGACAGCCGCATCATACATCGCGTCATATGTTGTCCATGGAAGCATAGCGATGACCCTTCTCAGGCTACAGAAACGTCTTTGCCGGTGATCTGGCCTGCCAGCCATGCGGCATCGCGTGATACACCTGAAAACCGCCCTGACCCCCATGTGTGCAGCCATGGCAACCCGAGGAAATAAAAACCTGGTGCATCCGTCACACCCCGGCGCCACACAGGCTTATTCGCACCATTAAAGACGGGTACATCAATCCAGCGATAATTTGGGCGGAACCCAATACACCAGATGATTGACGTGATCCCCGCTGCCATCAGGTCAAGGGAGACATTCCTGCCATCAGGCAGCCATACAGGCTCATAAGGTGCTTCAACCGGTGCTTCTATGCCTTCGCGGGCAATATAGGCATCTATAGATTTTTTAATATCAGCATTAGTCTTATCTGCATCATCGAGATTTTCTTTCAGATCAGGCAGAAAATATGCAACATCATCGCGAATTGTCTCAAGTGTGCCATGCAGACCAACACCCTCTTTCGCAAAAAGACGCAGGTCAAGATCGTGCCCGCCATTGCGGCCGGTCACATAATGATTTGTCTTGTCACGCGCGCCATCGCGCAAGGGATGATTATCAACCGTCAGATCGTAAAACTGCATATCGGCCAGCCAGTCCACCACATCGCGGCCACGATAAAAGCGTGAAACACGCGGGGCTGACCCAACGCAGAGATGTACTTTGCGGTTTTCAAGGAAAAGATCCTCAACAATCTGTGCACCAGACTGCCCGCTCCCCACAACCAGCACAGCGCCCTCAGGCAACTGTGAAGCATTACGATAATCCTGTGAATGCAGCTGAAAGACTGATGAATCAATAGCACTGGCATATCCGGGCACAACTGCATCATGATACGCACCTGAGGCAATCACAACATGCTCTGCATGCCATACCTCACCATTAGCAATAACCCGGTAACCACCCTTTTCATGACGGGTAACGGATGAAACTGCCGTATGTTCACGCAAAGGCGGGTTAAATGAATGAACAAATCCTTTTACATACTCTATAATTTCTTCTTTCACCATAAAACCATGCGGATCTTTTCCCTTATAGGGGTGCCCGGGCAATTCACACTGCCAGTTTGGTGTTACCAGACAAAAATTATCCCATCGTTCATCATCCCATGAATGACAGGCTGTTTTCGCTTCAAAAATAATATGCTCAACATTTTCACGGCAGAGATACCAGCTCATAGACAGGCCAGCCTGACCACCACCGACAATAATAACAGGAATATTTTTTTCATTCTGTGTCATGGTATTTTTCCATCTCAGAAACTGAAAGACAGGACGCTCACCTGTGCGTCGGGTCGGTTAAGAAAAGGCACGCAGGTCTGACGAATAACCTGAAGCTGGCCAAGGGCACGGCTGCATGGAAAGCCATAACGTGCACGTACACGCTCACTCGCTTCGCCGAGTGCTGTTTCTGCCTTTTCAAGAAAAATGCGGACCGGGTATTCCTGACCAGGCGTAAAATGATCCTGAATAACCAGGGAGGGAGAATAACAGTTTGCCTCCTTCCCGTCGGGCCATCGCACACGAAAAATCATTTCGGGCATGCTTACAAAACTCCTGAAGCATGGACACCGGCACGCGATAATGCGGCCAGGCGCCCGTATGCTAAAAAATGCCGCCTGGCGACATGATGCCAGGCGAAACGACAGGCTGTTGCGGGGCCACTCACCTTAAAGCGCTCCTGAGCAACAGCGCTCAGGGCTGCACGCAATGCATGAACCAGTGTTGCCAGGTGCCGGGGATCACACCAGAACACCTCATCGCCCTCAAAGTGCTCGGTAAAAGGCCTTAGGGCTGGTACAATCACCGGAGTGCCGCAGGCCATGGCCTCAAGCGGGCACAAACCAAACCCCTCCGTTTGTGACGGATAAGCCAGAACAGAAGCCTGCCTGTACAATGCAGGCATATCGTCATCTGCAATGGTTCCTGTCACAGTAACTGCTTTTTCCAGGCCCGCGCTCTGAACTCTCTCGTCAAAAAGGCGACGATAATCTGTGTGATTCAGCAAAGACGCGCCCCCTGCAATCACCAGGTGCAGGTCAGGCTTATCCTGTCGTATCGCTTCAAAAGCCTCCAGCAGAAGAAGCGTGTTTTTACGCCGCTCAACACCACCAACAGAGAGAATAAACGGCGTATGTTCAGGCAGCCCGTAACGGCTGCGCAACTGATAGTCCTCCGGCTTTATTTGCGCAGAGAAATGTGTCAGATCCACTCCATTGCCCACAACCGGGGCATGCCGGCCATAATCTGTCAGCAAAGTGTCCTGCCAGAGCTGACTGACCGTAAACAGTTCATCAGCGGCAGCTAACCCTCTGACCTGACGTGCAGCCACACCTGGATCAGAGAAATTATCCAGATGATGCACCGTGCGGGCAAAACCTGCTATCTGCCCCTCAGCAACCAGATCAGCCAGAGCATTCGCACTCAGCGGGTCCTGCGCATGCAGCACATCGTACTGTGCATTGTGACGCAGAGCTGCTGATATCTCGCCAATACGACGCTCCACCAGTGATGGTAAGTGCTGCTCTGCCACAGCGGGAATATAGCGGGTAGCGCACCGGGGTTTACGAAAAAAACCTGCCTCCGTCACATCTGGCGCAATAAGGGTTGCCTCATACCCCGCATCGCACAATGCTTCTGCCAGGGCCATACCGTGCACAACACCACCGCGCGGGTTTGTTGAGTGCGTCAGAATACCAACTGAAAGGCTCATGGTGCGCACCCCATGAGAGTTTTTTGCCCAAGGTCCCAGAAAGTTTCTTTCTCATCACCCCATGTCACCTCAAGGCGACGGGTATCGTTACAGACACCAATGACAGCAGCATCGATGTCACGTCTGTGAAAACGATCCATAATCGTCTTTGCATTTTCAGCTGATGCGGTGAGCAGATACCCGTAACTGGGGAATGCTGACAGCCACCGTAGCATTGGTGCATCATCCGGGCGGGGAATATGATCAAGAGTAATGCTCATGCCGATACCTGAACATTCCGCCAGCATCAGAGCGGTGCCCAGCAGTCCAGCCATGCTGATATCTTTTGCCGCTTTGCTCAGACCATCCTCTGCAATAGAGGGGAGAAGTTCGAGATCTCCTCTCAGGCGGGCGTCATCATCTGTACCACATAGTGCTGAACTTGCATCCCAAAATGGATGAGGGTCATGCCAGCGACCACGCAGGTCTATGGCTGCGATCAGAACCTCACCCAGGCGGGCATCAAAACTTGTCAGTAAACGACGCGCACGCCCAAGAATAGCAACAGAGAGCGAATTATGCGTGCTGCGCATACTGGTGTGCCCGCCGGCAACCGGTACATGATACGTGCGTGCGCCATCACGCAGACCGGTCATGATTGTCGCTGCCGTTTCTGACGTCTCGCTCCACAGCGCATCAACTACAGCGACCGGGCGCCCGCCCATTGCGGTAATATCGCTGACATTAACCATCACCCCGCAATAACCGGCAAACCACGGCATGGCCCGTACAAAACTATCCTGAAACCCTTCACTTGCCAGAAGCAGATAACCCTCTCCGTCAGGAATGGCGGCACAATCATCACCAGGCCTGAACCCTGTTTCACTGGCCTGAGGAAGAATAGCTGTGACAGCGGCAATATCCTGCTTGGCAGCAAGAGCGCTGCCGGTGCGTAATGTATGGAGCAGTGAAGCCAGTGCGCCTGTCATTATGCCACCTGCCGGTTACGGGGCTGAGGACGAAGCAGCCAGGTCTGGTCAAGCCCGTGTGGCGGATAGCGCGTCAGGTCAGCCTGCATGTCATGATGTGGCAGGCCGTGCAGCATCACTTCCCCCAGGCTTTTCCAGTAAAGCCGGCGAAAAAACAGCACATTCTGCTCCTGTACCTGGGCGAGAAAACGCGTCGCCCCCAGACTGTGCGCGGTACTGACAGCCATGCGGATAAGCTCTGCGCCAATACGCCCCAGCTTACGGTGTTCAGCCTGCACAGCCAGGCGAGAGCCACGCCATACGCCGGTCTCAGCCTCATGAATACGCACAGCACCCACAACACGATCTGGCATGCCTGCTACACAACAGGCGGCAATAACAGGAATTGCAACATCATCAATCTCATCCCGGTCATCACCTGAGAAAATATGCTGCTCCGTGCAGAAGACTTCTCTGCGAAGTGCGTAAAAACCGACTTTTTCCCACGGTGTACGGGCAAGTCGCACAACGTATTCAACAGGAATAAACGGGCGATTTTCTACATCTTCCGTCATCATCATGACTCATAAGCTGAGAGAGAGGAGCAGGCACCACAACGGCCACACCCGGCACGAATGTCAGTCGATTTCATATTTGCTTCACGCAACATACGACCCAATGGTGCCAGCACTGACTTCATGAAGTCGGCTGAAGGAGGAGCGTGATTTTCAAGTGGTGTGCCAGATATAGGCACAAACGGCACCACAAAGGGGTAAACCCCAAGTGCAATCAGACGTTCAGCCAGAGCAAGAATGTCTTCTGCACTGTCACCCAGTCCTGCCAGAAGGTAGGTATTAACCTGCCCGCGCCCGAATACAGGCACAGCGCTGGCAAAGGCCTCCATATACCGTTCGACACTGACAGTCGCTTTACCTGGCATAATCTTTTCGCGCACCACCTGGGTCGCGGCCTCAAGGTGCATGCCTAAACTATCTGCCCCGGCATCACGAAGGCGACCGAACCAGTCATGATCGCGCGGCGGCTCACACTGCACCTGTAACGGCAGGTCAACCGCGGCCCGAATAGCACGCGCTGACTCCGCCAGCACAGCCGCACCCCGGTCAATGACGTTCGGCGTGCCTGTTGTCAGCACCATGTCGCGCACACCGTCAAGCTCAACCGCAGCCTTAGCAACCTCGGCTAACTGAGCGGGTGTTTTATACGCAATTGTACGGTCTGCTTCCAGCGACTGACCAATGGCACAAAACTGGCAGGAGGTACGGCGGTCTGCATAGCGAATACAGGTCTGATGCACCGTTGTTGCCAGTGTATCACGCCCATGCAGCAGAGCGATTTTCCAGTAAGGAATACCGTCAGCTGTGCTTAGCCCGTAGAAACGTGGCGCTGACGGAAAATGAATAATACCCAGTATCTGACCATCGCGCTGCAACACGCTGCTGCCGCTCTGATCTGGCAGACTGGCCTGAAATGGCGAACGCTGAGCCCCTGCCGTAAACACCGGTACCATAATGGTCTGCCCGGCAATCGTGATTGTTTTATGATCTGACGGCCCGGCGCCGCCTTTACGCGAGATACCACCGGTTTGTTCACCAATCTGCAGCCCCATAGACTGCAGATCTGTAATGAGCTTACGGCCTGATAATGTGCCAAGTGTCGGGACAGTCATAATACATCCCCTTCTTTGTCACGGGGTGCCTCTTCACCCACATAATGCACCGTACTGGCCGGACGACGGTCATGCAGCAGACTAAGCAGCTCAGGACGGGCATAATGCCCCACTGAATCCATCATACGTTTGCGTTTAGTAATCAGAGCAAAATCAAGATCTGCAATGACCATGCCCTCACCTTCGGTCAGAGGCGGAGCCAGATGCCGGCCCTCGGGGGATATGATGGCCGTAAAACAACCACCACGCAGAGGCCCTTCAAGAGAAGGATCGCGGGCGACATCCTTAATCTGCTCTTCAGTCAGCCAGCCTGTCGCATTGACAACGAAGCAGCCTGATTCAAGCGCATGATGGCGAATGGTGACTTCCATCTGATCTGCAAAAATCTGCCCGACCAGCGAACCCGGAAACTGTGCGCAGTGAATTTCTTCATGCTGCGTCATCAGCGCATAGCGTGCGAGAGGGTTATAATGCTCCCAGCAGGCCAGTGCACCTATACGACCAGCTGCACTGTCAACGACTTTAAGCCCTGCACCATCACCCTGCCCCCAGACCATACGCTCATGGTAAGTCGGGGTTATTTTGCGGCGCCTGAGCAAAATCTCGCCCGTCGCATCGAAAATAATCTGTGTGTTGTAGAGCGTGCCGACATCACGCTCGTTTACACCCAGCACAACAACCATACCGGTATCACGTGCAGCCTCAGCCACCATGTCTGTTACCGGACCAGGAATAACAACAGCGCGCTCATAAAGCTCAAGATGTTCGCCACCAAAGCGAAATGCGGGCTGAATAAAAGAAAAATAGGGGTAATACGGCACAAAGGTTTCAGGAAAGACCGCCAGCTTCACGCCTTTTGAGGCGGCATCGCGGATGGCCTTGCAGACTTTCCGGGCAGTACCCAGACCATCGTCACCAAAGACGGGGCTGATCTGAATGGCTGCGGCGCGAACAATACGTGACATGATGGCGGTTCTCCCTTCGGCCGTCAGAGAGTCCAGCTGTTCAGAATAAACGCATTATCGCGACGCGCGATGAGGGTCAGGTCGAGTACATCCTGAGGGTTGATGGGTGTAATACCCGGAATCAGATTATGCTCGCCATATCCATACAGTGCCTGAAGAGCGAAGCGGCAGGCGTAAACTTTTCCGCCTTCTTCAAGAATTTTCACGATCTGCTTATTGCAGTTCATATGACCTGGAAAAGCTTCATCACCAAGGCGGGGGAAACCACGCTGAACACCCAGGGTCACGCCCGGGCCATAGAGCAGAACTGATGTCTCGAAACCTTTGCGGATAAGGCGTGTTGCCTGCAAAAGGTTTACAAACCCGACTGAACCTTCGTTGGCAACAGTATGGAATGTGATAAGAGCTTTTTCGCCTGGTTTTGCTTTAACGTCTTCAAAAACTTTATTTTCATAATTGACGAAGCAGTCACCATCTTTATGGGGTGCGTGTTCGATTGCTGGCATAGTATGTCTCCCATGTGCTGCGGCCTCCGGCGGCAAGCCGGACCTGACCGTGTTGCCGAAGCAAACGTGACACGGGATAAGAGAAAGACAAAATATTGTATGCTTTCATAAAGCATTACAAACAAATCAAAATAAAAATTAAACGACAATACTATGCAATCAAAAGCATACAATATTTTATGAAAAAGCGTACAATCATATCATATTAAGATAACATATTGTTTTAAAACGGATTTTTACTCACTAATTCGTGATCTATGCCCATTCTTGTTTTTCACTTTCTCTCTGAGTGATGCCCCTCAGACAAGGAGTCTTCCTGATGCCTGCCCAGAGGAAGCCGGTCATACAATGTCAGTAAAACCAGGTGAACGCTTATGATGGAGAACAGACATCACCCCGTTTAAAGATTCCTCAAGGCTGGCCGCATCAGGTGCACTTCCCAGAGCAATGCGGGCCCGCTGTGGCGGCTCACCACTGATGGTAAAAACAGTGCTTGGCACCAGTGCCAGCCCACGCCTGCGCGCATAGGCTACAAAATCTGCACTTCCCCACCATTCTGGTAGTTTTAACCATACATGCGGGCCACAGGGGTTTGCACAATGGTCAGGCCCCAGCACTTTACGTGCAACAGACTGACGCAAACGAAGCTCTTTTTTTATAGCCTGAAGCAAAGTTTCAGCCTGGCCGGTCTGCATCCATCTTGCAGTCATTGCACTCAGCAGACCTGCATTCGTGAGTGCAATGGCCCGAATAGCAGCTGTGACCCGGCGGGTCATATCAGAATTAGGCAGGGCCACATAAGCAGTACGCAAACCAGGACTGAGAGTCTTTGCAAGTGTAGCAATATAACTCACCCGGTTATGGTCTAATACCGCCAGCGCTGGCAGCGGTTCATCCAGCAACAGACTGTAAGGATCATCTTCAACAATATGCAGATGGTGTCTCTGTGCCACAGCCAGAATATCTTTACGGCGCTGCAAAGACATTGTTGCTGTCGTAGGATTATTGATGGTTGGGATGCAGTATAAAAGACGCGGATGATACTGCGCACAGACATGATCAAGCTGATCTGGCATCATGCCTTCAATATCACTGTCAACGCCTGCAAGAATAAGCCCGAACTGTGCAGCTACTGTACGAACGCCCGGATAAGCAATGCGATCTGTAACAATAACGTCACCAGGCTGGGTAAGGCTGCTGACAATCGCGGCCAGAGCGCTTTGTGCCCCCGGAGCGACCAGAATATCATCCGTACGACGCGACCCAAGAACCGGCGCGATCCATTTCGCGCCAAGCTGACGCTCTTCAAGTGTGCCACCGGTCACACGATAAGACATAAGGCTGCTGAGATCCTGCTGTTTCAGGATAGCAGCAATATCATTTTGTATAATACGCTGGAGCGAGGGGTCCTGCGGGATAGGTGGCAGGTTCATTGTGAGGTCAACAACGGCAGGCCCTGTATGTCGCCAGTGGCTCTCACCCGCTCCTAAACGCACAAAAGTGCCGCGGCCCACTGTTGCATCAATCAGGCCACGACGACGCGCCTCAGTGAAGGCTCGTGTCACTGTCGTAAGATTAGTGCCAAGATACTCTGCGATCGTTCTCTGCGGAGGCAGCTTATCCCCCTCCTGCAAATCTCCTTTCCGTATAGAAAAGGCCAGTGCATCAGCCAGTGTCAGGTAAATAGCGTTCGGGCTCTGGTCAATCTGCTGTTTCCAGTTAGCCAGATAATCATAAACAGGCATAAATAGTACGTTCCTGACATCTGCCACAGCATATAGGGCATAACTCCACAGAGTGCTTACAACGGGCAGACAGGGTTGTCATGCGAATTGGCATGAAAAAGCTGCTCCCGCCCCTTCTCCAAAAAGCAGTGCCGGAAATTTGAAATGACAAAAGCCCCATCATCAGTCAGATAAGCAAAGCCCAGTGAAGTGAGGCTGGCTGTGCAGGCTGGTCTGACAGGCATGTGGGTTGCTTTTTAAGCGGTGAACGCTGAATTAAAAGGACTGTTTTGCTGGAATACAGTGTCTTGTCTGTCGAAGGTAGCTGACGTAACTGAAATCGGTCTGACCGTTGCCAGCTCAGCCACCACCGGTTTGCAGGACTGTGTTTCAGGTCCACACACATCAATGACGTTGGAATTGCCATGAACGCCTACTCAGATTACCTGGCCGAAATTAAGGACAGAAAAAATCAAGGACTTGCTCCCAAGCCAATCGACGACGGTGGGCTGGTTCGTGACATTATTGCGTTAATTGAGGACGCCGGTAACGAGCACCGTGCTGATGCCCTTAAATTCTTTATTTACAACACACTGCCAGGCACAACCAGCGCCGCTGGTGTGAAAGCAGAATTCCTTAAAAAAATTGTTCTGGGCGAAACAGTTGTCCCGGAAATTACACCAGCTTTTGCTCTTGAGCTGCTTTCACACATGAAAGGCGGCCCGTCAGTTAAAGTTCTGCTCGACATCGCGCTTGGTGATAAGGGTGAAATTTCTGCCCAGGCCGGCGAAGTGCTGAAAACCCAGGTATTCCTCTACGACGCTGACATGTTCCGTCTGCGTGACGCCTATAAAGCTGGCAATGCCGTCGCAAAAGACGTGCTCGAAAGCTATGCCAGGGCTGAATTCTTTACCAAACTGCCTGCCGTAGAAGACGAAATTAAAGTTGTGACGTTTATCGCTGCTGAAGGCGATATCTCAACTGACCTTCTGTCTCCGGGTAACCAGGCACACTCCCGCTCAGACCGTGAGCTGCATGGTCAGTGCATGATCTCACCTGAGGCGCAGAAAGAAATCGTTGCGCTGCAAAAGAAACACCCTGATGCCCGGGTGATGATGATTGCCGAAAAAGGTACAATGGGCGTTGGCTCATCCCGTATGTCAGGCGTGAACAACGTTGCGCTCTGGACCGGCAAACAGGCCAGCCCTTATGTTCCCTTTGTTAACTTTGCTCCTATCGTCGCGGGCACTAACGGTATCTCACCGATTTTTGCAACCACAGTGGATGTGACCGGCGGTATCGGTATTAACCTGAAAAACTGGGTTAAAAAAACCGACGCAGACAACAAACCTGTGCTGGACAAAGACGGCAACCCGGTTCTTGAACAAAAATTCTCAGTTGCGACCGGCACTGTTCTGACTATTGATGTAAAAAACAAGCAGCTTCGTGACGAAAACGGTAAAGAGCTGGTTGATATTGCCTCTTCATTTACGCCTCAGAAACTGGAGTTCATGAAAGCCGGCAGCTCTTATGCTATCGTTTTCGGCAAAAAGCTCCAGACGTTTGCCGCTGAGACTCTTGGCGAAAAAGCGCCAAAGGTTTTTGCTCCTAACAAAGAGATCACAGTTGATGGCCAGGGCCTGACTGCTGTTGAAAAAATCTTCAACCGCAACGCTGTTGGTGTCACACCGGGTAAAGTCCTGCATGCAGGTTCAGACGTCCGTGTAAAAGTAAATATCGTCGGGTCTCAGGACACGACCGGTCTGATGACTGCACAGGAACTTGAGGCAATGGCAGCGACTGTCATTTCTCCTCTCGTAGACGGTGCCTATCAGTCTGGCTGTCATACGGCTTCAGTTTGGGACAAAAAAGCACAGGCAAATATTCCGAAACTCATGAAATTCATGAATAATTTCGGTCTGATCACTGCACGCGACCCAAAAGGCGTCTATCATCCGATGACAGACGTTATTCATAAAGTTCTGAACGACATCACGATTGATGATGCCGCGATCATCATCGGTGGTGACAGCCACACCCGTATGTCTAAAGGCGTTGCTTTTGGCGCTGACTCAGGCACCGTAGCCCTTGCACTGGCCACGGGTGAGGCAACAATGCCCATCCCTCAGTCTGTTAAGGTCACGTTTAAAGGCAAAATGCAGCCACACATGGACTTCCGTGACGTGGTGCATGCAACACAGGCGCAGATGCTTAAGCAATGTGGCGATAACGTTTTCCAGGGTCGCATTATCGAAGTGCATATCGGCACACTGCTCGCTGACCAGGCCTTTACCTTCACCGACTGGACGGCTGAGATGAAGGCAAAAGCAGCGATCTGTATCTCGCAGGATGAGACGCTGATAGAATCGCTTGAAATTGCCAAATCACGCATTCAGATCATGATCGACAAAGGCATGGACAATGCCGCCGGTACGCTGAAAGGCCTGATTGCTAAAGCTGACAAGCGTATTGCTGAGATCCGTTCAGGTGAAAAACCTGCTCTGACCCCTGATGCAAACGCAAAATATTTCGCTGAAGTTGTTGTTGACCTTGATCAGATCAACGAGCCTATGATTGCTGATCCTGACGTAAACAACCCTGATGTGTCTAAGCGTTATACCCATGACACTATTCGCCCTGTTTCCTATTATGGCGGCAATAAGAAAGTTGACCTTGGGTTTGTTGGTTCGTGCATGGTGCATAAAGGCGACATGAAAATTGTTGCTCAGATGCTCAAAAACCTTGAAAAAGCTCAGGGTAAAGTTGAGTTTAAAGCACCGCTTGTCGTTGCCGCACCAACCTACAACATCATTGACGAGCTGAAAGCCGAAGGCGACTGGGAAGTTCTGGAACGTTACTCTGGCTTTGAATTTAACGATGACAAGCCAAAAGCAGCAGCACGTACAGAATACGAAAATATTCTGTATCTGGAACGCCCTGGTTGTAACCTGTGCATGGGTAACCAGGAAAAAGCCGCTAAGGGTGATACCGTTCTTGCAACGTCAACCCGCCTCTTCCAGGGACGCGTTGTTGAAGACTCCAGCGTGAAGAAAGGTGAATCGCTTCTGGCCTCAACACCTGTTGTTGTGCTGTCTGCGATCCTTGGACGTATACCTAACGATGAGGAATATAAAGCTGCTGTCGAAGGGATTGACCTCACCACTTTCGTCCCGCCGAAAGCGACACCTCTCGATTCAGCCTCAGTTCACTACTAAAATATCCACTGATGTTCAGACCCTGCGGGTCTGAACATTTCCGGTGCTTCGGCTTCTGTGCTTCTCTCTGCTTGCAGAGAGAGAATAGATGCGACGATATGGCCTGAGTGACAGCCAGCGGGAGCGGACAAAAGATCTTCTCCCGGGGTCATGAAGGCCATGTCGACGGGATAACTGACGATAGCAGTTTATTTGTGAAAGCGGCTCTGTATCGTTACAATGCCGGCATTTCCTTGCATGATCTGCCTGTCCGTTCTGATAGTTGAAAAACGTGCACCGGCGCCTGCATAGCTGATGCAAGAGTGACGTATTTGAGCAGATTTTCGGCATCTGGCGGGTTATGCTGAAAGGTCAGAGTTACCGCTCAGTCCTTTCACTTTTCCTGTGAAGCAGTCTTTTTTGTTAGAAAAAGCAAGGGTTAAAAATCATATCCTTACGATATCTGCGACAGTAAATACTGAGCCATTAAAGCAATCGGCATAAGTATAGAAAAAATTAAAGATTTAAATTTACTTTTATTTTTCCATTTTTTTTGTTCTTCATTAAAAGGCCACATTGCTAAACTTAGCAATAAAGAAAAAAACAGACAAAATGGCCACAAATCATATCCTTTAAAACCCTGAAAATACAGACAAATACATGTCATTAATGCTGGAATTTGTATGTATTTATACAAAAAATTACTAATTTTTTTCATAAGTATTAATTAATTTTTCTACGCTCAAGGTCAAAATTATAAATTGGCCAAAGCATTTTTTGTTGATAATCTTTTCTAAGATCAACAGGCAACGCTGCTTCTGCTACTTTCCCTCCTATACCAGTTGCAATTGATTTTGCTACTGCTGGTGCAATACGAGACATTATAGCACCAGCAGCTAATGTTTCTGGTAAAAGAGCCGTTGCAGCAGCACCTACACCCAAGCCAAAAACTGCTACTACCGCTAGTTTTGCTGCATCTACATAATAATTTGGCGCATGGTAAGTGCTTTGTATGTTCTGAATTTCCCCACCAAATATTTGAGTGGAGTACGTTGCAAACTCAACTTCAGATAACGAAAAAGGATAAGATTCAGGATCAATAATAATTTTATCCATAATAAACAGAAGACTCATAGCAAGTCTCTGATATGACTGCATCTCTCTATCCTGATTTGTAAATCCAATATTTTTTAAAGTGGCACAGAATGCATAAACTTTAAGTTGTGATCTAAGCTGCTCACGAAATCTTGGGTCAAATCTTACGAAACACATACCCAGAATAAAACCTGCGGCTTTCTTTTTATCCGCAACACCTGAATATAAAGACACATCAAGCTTCATTTCCTTTAATAGAAGCTCAATACTTTTATCACTTACCAGACCAGCCATTTTTTTCTCACTTATAATAAGAATATCTATTCTAAATAAAAATTCATCTAAAGCAAGTCAGTATCATACTCCCTTAAAAACCTGGGTCTCCTGGTCGATAAGGTTGGCATTCAAGAGCGTCCTGTTTCTTTTTTTCAGCTTCTGTTCTTTGTTTTTGAATGATTTTTTATTCTTCCTGCCACCTTAAATTATACCAGAGGGTGTTATGCACTTTGCGTGAGCAGTCTGGCTGCGTTTTTCAACATGAAACCAGCGAAGGCTACGATGTGCATTGCGGCGAGTGTTGAAGCGTAGTGTCCGACTGGAAGCAGGATATAAAGGAAGCTCCTGAATGTCTTTACAAAAAAACATAAAATCAGCGATTTAAAACTTAAAAATGATATTATATTGTTGTTATTAATCTATTGATATCAATAGATATTTACAAAAGAAAGTATCATGACAAAGACGGAACAACTTACTTATAAGCAAATTACAGATAATAGTGGAACCGTTCGTGTAAGTGTTCCTTTAAACTCTCTGTCTTCCCCGAACACACAAGGTGAACAAAACCCTGAACAGAAAAAACGGACTCCCTAAACATATTACCTTCGTACAGGGTGAACGAAGAAACAATGTCGACCATGCGACTAGCCATAGTTAGTTTACAAAAAGAATTAAACCGTCGAGCAGAGAATGCTCAAAAAGATAAAGATTACCTTAAAGAACTACACGATAAAAATACTGATTTAAGAATACGTCTGGCTATAGCTGAGGCACTTTTAGCTGAACGCGATCACCCTACGTTCACCCCTAACGTAGAAGGTAAACAAAAATCAGGTATTCCGGTGAACGAACGGGGTGAATGTTAACCCCGTTCGTGGTGGAAACGTTTCTTTACTTAAACCGGAATTTTATGGTTATTTTAAACAAAGGTCAAAACACATGAAGAGATATAAATTATCTCTATGATATTTTTTCTCCGGCATTGCGAACGAATTCAATATTATCGTGTTCATTTAGACGAAGAATGCGTACAGCTCCCATCTGAGCAAGCAGTGTAAAATGCACCCGGGCATCGACGATCTGAATATGTTTTACCGATGGTGAACCACCAAGCGCAAGTGCCGGAAAAAAACCGTAGCATTTACCAAAAGTCACTTCACCTATTTCAGACAAAGACTCTAAAAAAAGAGATTTATAATTTTTATTTTGAGTTGGATAATCAAAACTAAATTCTAAATTTAACATAGCTATAACTGAAGATATTCTAAAAAAATCATTTCCAAACTCATCAAAATCCCATTTATCAACGCCCATAGTTGCTTCAGGTAAGTTAATAATGCATGTTTGCAAATCTTCATTCCATATAACTAAATGACCAAATGCAGAATATCCAATTATATGAGTTTTCTCTGGAATAATATCCGGATCACCAGAGAATAGAATATCTACTATTCCTGAGTAATCAGAAGGGATACAAAACTGGAATTTTCCATTCAACCATGTTCCAATACCATACTCTTTCCAGAATAAAATAAGGTCATCGGGGAGCTTATCCTTATATTGTTCACAAATTTTCTCTGGAACATCTTTCCTGTAATTTAATTCACCATATTTCTTAATATATTTTCTTATATCAAATTTTGGGTATGTATCTGCCATTTTTTCCTCTTTAGCATTCACGAAGATCTATATTCATCAGCTTCTTTCCAGCATCCTTCGCCTTATGAGCTGCTTTTTTTAACTGTTCCCATCTCTTCAGTTTGCTGGATGGACCTTTCTTGCTCCATTGAGAACCAAGAGATGAGTTAACCCGTGATGACCCCATATCTGTTGGCATGGGATTACCACCAGCTCGCATATCAGGATTATGAAGGGCAGCCTTTCCTTTACTCATGTCATCGGCATATTTTTTTGCCGCATCTTCATCGTCGTATTTATTGAGATGCTTACGAAAATTACGTGCTTTTATATCGTTCCTGAATACCTCACGCATCTTCTGTTCGCCAGGATTAGCTCCTTTTCGTCCAAGGTCAGAATACCGGTCAATATTATCGATAATTTCATCAGGAGACATTTTATTGATGCCATTCTCCTGTCCTTTAAGCTGTCGCCTGAATTCTTCCACCGTTTCCTGATCTGCATCTTCAGGTGGCCTGAAACAATCAGGACCATCACCGCAATCATAACAGGGCTCTGCTGCTTCCTTATCTGTCAGAGAGGTATCAGCCTCCTGATTCATATGCTCCAATGCGCTGGAGATAAGATAAGTTGCAGCCAGTCCAATCAGCCCACCAGCAACAGCACCTGCTGCTGCCCCCAGAGGGCCACCAACCGATCCGATCTCAGCTCCGGTTTCAGCACCATAAAGTGCACCACTCATCCCTGACGTTCTCTCTGCGAAGCAAGAGACGACGATGCTGTTATGAGAGTTTTAAGACCTTGATCCGGACTATCCTGAACAGTCTTCATATATGTCAGAATATCGGAATTTTTTATAAACTTTCCTTCAGACATTAACTGGAGCCATGCAAGGCGACCCTGCCCGGCTTCAGTTTTCAGCCCCCATGCTTCCCCAGCCTTTTCCGTCTCTTCTACAAAATCAAGCAACGTCGTGTCATCCATCCCGGCTGTCTGTTCCGGTGCAGTCTTCCGTAAATATGCAACGATCTTTTGTCTCGAACGTAAATTCATACCATTTGTGACAGCATTCATTTGCTCCTGAGTGAAACTCAGTGGTCCTTTTTCTGGTTCAGGCCAGTCAATCCGACGTTTAGCCTCCAGCACGTCTTCTGGTACACTGATCAGCAGAGACTGTGCCGGACCAAACATCCTCGCTCGCTGTGCCAGTGTCATTACGGGTAGGGTAAGAGCAACAGTTTTTGGGTCAAAATGCCGAAAAACTACCATCCGCGTTTTCCGGCTTTCTTCGGACGAAGATGATGGGATACGTACCATCGTCAGACTACGAAGATGTCGATGAAATTCGTCTGCATTGCACGATGTATTCCAGAAAACAGATCCCTCTGTAACACCTGAAAAAGATACAAACGTTTTTAGCCGTTCACGCGGAACGATAGCCATGAACGGTCCTGATCTGCCGACATCTCCTGATCTTCGATCAAGAAACAACGGGCGGAACGGAATCCGTTCATTTGTCAGGAAGCGCGGAAGGTTAATGAACCCCGCTCCGTCCATAGCAGCAAACACAGGCTGATCGGGCCATAGGGTGATCTTGTCCATGATCGTTGTAATAGTATCGTCACTCATGATGGATCGTAAAACGGTGTGCTATAAGTCAATGCTTGTCTCGGGCAGGGATCACCTCCACCGCCATAATCTCCAATGAAGACATCCCCACTTCCACTCATAATGATACCTCCATGCACGGTACGGTCACCTATTCGGGCGGCAGGCTTATTGTTTATAAATACTGAAGCAGATCCCTCGCTGATCTTATCCTGTGGCCCGCAACAAGTCGCGTTGTCATTCATTCTGGCGGCTGGACGACCGTTTATAAATACATCAGGTGACCCGGTAATAACAGGACCTCCCACATGAGGCACCAGAGCTGTCGTTTGTGGACAGGTATGCATATCGGTTATTCTGGCGGCAGGTTTTCCTGGCATCTTTATTTGCCTCTTGTCTGGTGATCAGGTTTCCTGGTCAGTAATATCCGGATGAAACCCTTTTATAAATTCGTTCAGAGCGTCAAGTTGCTCTAATGTAAAGATACCATGAACCAAAGCGGTCATAACCAAAACGATGTTTCCAACAAAAAGGTAAAGTCGTCTTTCCTCTTTACAGTCATCAATATCTTTCAGTGTTCCTGCAGTGATAATACCGCTGGCTCCTTCATGAAGGTATGACTTCTTCCATGATAGAGCATATCCTTCCCCACTGGTTTCACGCATCGCAATATCTTCAGTTACATAGTTTGAAAGTTCGCTTCCTGCAGGAAGCGAACAGCGTATGACAGTAATACTGAAAGCCTGTTCATCGTCCGGCGTTAGGGTAAATATAAAAATACTATGATCTTTTGCCCCTTTTGGAAGATCAAGGGTAAAACCTGGAATACGGTAGTTCATGTCATCATATTTTTTCTATACTGACCGTTTATAATCTTATATTGCCGTAATTATAGAGATTTATTTAAATTCTAACTGCTGTGAATGCTGATTATAAATCAGTTATGATGTCTGGGAAAC
>NZ_JOPI01000058.1:0-27304 GCF_002153695.1 Acetobacter sp. DsW_059 | reverse complement strand
CTCAAACACACCTCAATTCCACTCAATTCCACTCAAAAAAAAGCAAAAATCCTCAAAAAAAATCGTTTTTTCGTGTGATATATGATTAAAATATGACAAACGAATATTTCATATATTTGACATTTGGATGTGATATACGTTTTGATTAAGCAGACATCTGATCTCATGATCGTCCTCTGATCACCACAGGAGAGAATTCAAATGACTTATACAGTTGGTATGTATCTGGCTGAGCGTCTGGCTCAGATTGGCCTGAAACAACATTTTGCTGTTGCTGGTGACTATAACCTGGTTCTGCTCGACCAGCTGCTGCTCAATAAAGACATGGAGCAGATCTATTGCTGTAATGAACTCAACTGCGGCTTCAGTGCTGAAGGCTATGCCCGTGCACACGGAGCAGGCGCTGCGATCGTAACCTTCAGCGTTGGCGCTATCTCTGCCATGAACGCTATTGGCGGTGCCTATGCTGAAAACCTGCCGGTTATTCTGATTTCCGGCTCACCAAACAGCAACGATTACGGTACAGGCCATGTGCTGCACCACACAATCGGCGGCACCGACTATAACTACCAGATTGAAATGGTGCGTCACGTTACCTGTGCAGCTGAAAGCATTACAGATGCAGGCTCAGCACCGGCTAAAATTGACCACGTGATTCGTACCGCCCTGCGTGAACGTAAGCCAGCTTACCTCGAAATCGCCTGTAACGTAGCAAGTGCTGAATGCCCTCGCCCTGGCCCTGTTTCAAGCCTGCTGGCTGAACTGAGCGCAGATAAAGAAAGCCTGAAAGCTGCCGTTGCTGCATCTAAAGAGTTTCTTGAAGCTTCAGAACGCGCTGTTATGCTCATTGGCACCAAGCTGCGCTCTTCTCATGCAACAGAAGAAGCTGAAGCTCTTGCTGACCGTCTGGGCTGTGGCGTTGCTACTATGGCAGCTGCGAAAGGCTACTTTGCTGAAGATCACGCTGGTTTCCGCGGTTTGTACTGGGGTGAAGTCTCCTCTCCCGGCACTCAGGAGCTGGTAGAAGGTGCTGATGCGCTCGTTTGTGTTGCTCCGGTATTCAACGACTACTCAACCGTTGGCTGGAAATCATGGCCTAAAGGCGACAAAGTTCTGCTGGCAGAACCAAACCGCGTTACCGTTAAAGGCCACAGCTATGAAGGCTTTACGCTGAAAGAGTTCCTTAGCGAGCTGGCTAAAGTTGCTCCTTCACGTCCGCTGTCTGCTCAGGAATCGACATACGTTAAACCTGAAATCGCAGCCGCACCGGGTGATGCACGCCTGACAAATGACGAAATGACTCGTCAGATCACAGAAATGCTGACCTCAAAAACCACCCTGAGTGCCGAAACCGGTGACTCATGGTTTAACGCGATGCGTATGCATCTGCCACGTGGTGCACGTCTCGAGACCGAAATGCAGTGGGGCCATATTGGCTGGTCTGTTCCTTCTTCTTTCGGTAACGCTATGGGCTCTCAGGACCGCCAGCACATCGTTATGGTTGGTGACGGCTCTATCCAGCTGACCGCTCAGGAAATCGCACAAATGGTGCGTTATGAGCTGCCGGTTATCATCTTTGTTGTAAACAACCGTGGTTATGTGATCGAAATCGCTATTCACGACGGTCCATACAACTACATCAAGAACTGGGATTATGCTGGTCTGATGGATGTGTTCAACGCAGGTGAAGGCCATGGCCTGGGTCTGCGCGCAAACACAGGTGCAGAGCTGGCTGAAGCCATCAAAAAAGCACAGGCTAACCGCCGTGGCCCAACCATTATCGAATGCAGCATTGAGCGTGATGACTGCACCGATACACTGATCCAGTGGGGCAAAGCTGTTGCCGGTGCCAACTCTCGCAAACCACAGGTTGGCTAAGAGTGACGCCCTGATACAGGGATAAAGAGTAAAATGAAAAACCCTGCTGCCACATTACGCTGGCAGCAGGGTTTTTTTATAATATCAGCGCAGATCAGCAGGGGCCGATTGCTTTTTCTTCAACCATAACCTTCATCACAGCATCAGCTGCCTTCACGGCAACAATTTTGCGGTCATCTGACTGGCTATTAACCTCTGCCAGGTTAAAATTTTTGGTCCATAATCGCTTTTGGTTAACAGCATCAACAAGCTTTAACATCAGCGCATCAGGCAGCATATTCAGCGTGTTACCTGGCTGTAAAAATGAAAATGCTAAAAACAAAACCCGCTCAGTATGATGCTGCGTAATATATTCCGTCACCGCCTCTCCGCTCGGGAAACGAGGCCCATCCATATCAGGAGTCTCAAGCGTGATATGACAGGCCTTAAGGTCGCTTTTAAGACGCGCTACAAAAATAGGGTGAGCCTCGGTTTCAAACGTTTTATCGAAACTGTTGATCAGAAGAATATGACTGTCAGCCACGGCTGCTGACGCGTTTTGTTGTTTTTGTTTTTCGGTCGTTGCCGTGCACTGGCTTAAAAAAAGACAGCACAGCATTAAGATCGAAGTAAGATACTTAATCTGCATGCCGCTGAACCTTATCTATGAATAACCTCCTGTCCTGCTTATTCTTTCTCTTCCTGCCCTAACAAATCAAAAAAAGAAGAGAAACCTCCCTTCCCTGCCAGGAAAACTGCACGTCTCACAGCACCTGGACTGAGGGTTTTACCTGATCATTCAGGGCGGCTGACATCGACCTGATCCTCAGCCTGATCACGTAATGTTTTAGACAAAGAGATAGAAGACTGGACAATAAACAACGCTGATAAACCCAGATAAGCGCGCAGCCAGCTTTCCATCGGCATGTAAATAACAGCGGCCGCCATAGAGACAATCGAAATTGCAAAACAGATCCATGTGAACATGATCCAGCTTGATGAGTTGGTTACTTTACGTGTTGTCATTGTTTTCATCCTTTTCATTTATGAACATCGTTCATTAACTACAAATAAAACAGTCCGGCAAGCATAAAATGAACATTGTTCACAAATAAATTGCATCACCTTGAATTCTCTGACACTACAGAGACAGATGTCATGCCTCAGCAGGAGATTTTATGGGCCGCAAAGGAAGAAACCCTGAGACACTCAGAGCCTTAATTACCGATTCGGCGGAAACAATTATCGTTGAACAAGGACTGAGTGGCTGCACGGCTCGTGCGATCACAACTAAGGCAGGATGTGCCCTTGGCTCACTCAGCTACCTCTTTGGCGGGATAGAACACGTTATACTGGCCGTGAATACACGTACCCTGGCCGTTATGGGTAACCTGATGTTTGAGCAGGCACTAAAGGTAACAACTGAACGAAGCGCAGACCGTCTGGAAGCTCTGGCTCTGGCCTATTTTCACTATGCCCGTGATAACCTGAATCGCTGGCATGCACTTTTCGCACTCCGCCTCTCTTCACACGAAGAATTGCCTGAAGAATATCTGACACTGAGAAACGGACTGATTGAACGCATCACGACATTCTTTGCTCATGACGTTGAGACACGTGGTCACTCACCACAGCTTCTGGCACGAACGATGTACGAAGCCGTACATGGTGTCGTTATACTCGGGCTTGACCAGCGGCTTGGTGGCAGCCCGGAGGATGTCGAGGAGCGTATTCGTCTTCTGGTTAAAAAACTCGCTGCCGGGTAAAAGGTCAGGAGGGGTTACGAGCCTCATCCACTCACTCACCCCACACTCTGATGAAACGCATAGTCTTCAGGATGCCGGAGCAACGACAATGCACTGACCGGTACCCGCCAGCATGCCACAGGCTGTAACAGCCTGCTCATGAGACAAATTAGCCATGCGGGCACGGTAGAAAGAATTATTTTTTCCCGAGACCTTACTAATCTGCGCAGATGCAGCACTCAGCACCCGATGCGCTCTGAGCTGCGCCTTACCTATTGCCTGACGCGCCTGCGCTACGGACGCAAATGCACCAACCTGAATTCCCCAGTTACGGGCAACTGTAACTGCCGCAACACGCACAGGAGAAGGCTTCACCACAGCAGGCGGCGGGCTGTTGCTTCTGTTACGTGCAGAAACTGCCGGCGCGGGAACATCAGCGACCTGGGGGGTATTCTCAGTTATCTCTCTGCCGCTCTCTTCTACTACGTCACTGCTGGCTGAAGCTGACAAACGTTTCTGCCACACTGAACTGACGTCCGCGCTTGTTTCATAACTATTTTGCTCCTGAACCGGGACTGCCGTCGTAACCGGTTCAGATTCAGACGAAGAAGAGCTATTATCACTTCCATCTGAAGGCTGCGTTGTCTGGGCACTCTCATCAGCCATACGCTTTGCCCATGCGGCACTGACCGCAGCCTTCTCAGAAGAGCGGGCTACATAAACAGGCTGATATGTCTGCTGATTATTTAAACGGCTATTCCATGCTGCACTGACTGACTGTGTCTGCGCATTGCTCTGCACCGGCTGATAGTTTTGCGCCATTGTGTCATGACTGCTAACCAGCAAATCCGCCTGAGAGCGGCTGGAAGGGAACACCCCCACGATACGCCGTCCGATAGAGGCAACATAGTTACGTGTCTCACGCGGGAGTGTACGGTTATGGCTCAGAAAATCCTCAAGCCGGCCCGGCCCCGCATTGTAAGCCGCGAGAAACCCCGGCGTGCCATAGGTATCATACATCTGTCTGATATAGGCTGTTCCCGCCATGATATTATCATGGGGCTCGTAAGGATCATCCTGCAGGTTATGAGCATAACGCATTTCATCATAAGTCGGAGACATCAGCTGCATCAGCCCCATGGCTCCGGGAGCTGACGTGATCAGCTGGCCATTCTGAAAAAGCCGGCCTCCCGATTCCTGATGCATGACTGCCCTGATCCATATTTCAGGCACGTCAAAACGCCCGGCGGCTTCACGAATATAAGGTCCCCACGGGTCTTCGGGTGGACCGGGAATCGTATAAGACGAGCGTGCATGCGCACGATACTTGGCTGCAGCCTCCTCAACTGATTCTGAAGAAGGTGTTGTCTGGGAAGCCTGCTGCCCGGCACAGGCTGCAAGCAAAAATAACGCCCCACAAACAGGTACATAACGCAATAACGGCCGGGACAGGCGCCCACGAAAATAACCAAATGATAAAACTGATCCGGAGCTCATAAATCGCGCTGCCCTAAAAAGAAAATACGCCGTGCCATATCTTAAAACCTGTCCATAATACGTAAAAAAAACTTACACCACCGTTTAGCGTGACTTTTGTTATATTACTTACGATATCAAGTCGGCTCATACCCGCACCATACAACGCTGACTGCACTGTAAAGAGCGGCACCACGCCATGCACCACCTGAAACTTCAAAGAAGCGCTTATACCGGCAATCTTGTTTTCACCTCATGTTACAGACGGTCTGTATTTTCGTTTTTTCCATATGAGTATAACGAGTTGTCTGCCTAGCCCTTCTTTTCGAAGATTTTATGGCAACATACTATAGCCACCAGAATACAGAAAAATATCAAAAACACCTTTAAAAAATGTAATTATAAAATTATATATTTATCAAATTCACACTATATAAAAAATTTATTTATATTTATGGAATAAAAACTAAAATAATTTTTCAATAAAATAATAACCAAACCACCAACCATCTTCTGAATTATATAAGAATACCCGGCACATCAAAAATCAGCCTCCCCGAAAATCATAATTCAGGATAAAGTCCCCCTTCCTGCCCGAGCAGTCCTCAGGTACCTGTATCCCCCGGCAAGGCTGAAAATATGCTTTTCTTTATCAAACCTGTTCTGATTTATATTCTGGCCGGTTTTGCTGAAATTGCGGGATGTTACATGGCCTGGCTCTGGCTCAGAGAAGGGCGTTCAGCCTGGCTGCTTCTCCCCGGGGCGTTCAGTCTCGCTGTTTTTGCTCTGCTACTGACCAGAATTGAAACGGATAGTGCTGGCCGGGCTTACGCTGCCTATGGCGGTATTTATATTATGACTTCACTTTTATGGATGCGATGCGTTGAAGGCCGCATGCCAGATAAGTGGGAAATAGCCGGCGCCGCTGTTTGCCTCTTTGGTGCAGGTCTTATCCTCCTTGCCCCCAGAGGGGGTTAAAGAAGGCGGGTAATTTTAAGCAGCATCCATGTTCCCAGCATGATAACAAAACAGATACCACCAGCTTCAACAGTTCCCCACGAACCATTGGTCAGAAACATACCACCCGTATTCATACCGAAGAAGCCAGTTACAAATGTTGCTGGCAGCATCAGCGTTGTACCAACAGAAACAAGGTAAAGCTGACGGTTAGTATCTTCAGCCTGGTTCGCCATAAGCTCGTCCTGCAGTGACCGCGCACGGTCCTGCAATGCCAGAAGGTCATCAAGAGCAGCATGAACCTGACGCTGCGAGCGATCGCGCAGATCATCCTCAGCCCATTCAGGCAGTTCAAGCTCTTCATCACGAAAAATACGGTCTACAGGCGCAAGCACACGACGCAGCTCTGTTGCCCGGCGCCGCACCAGACCAAGCAGACCATTCACACGCCTGAGATCAGTATCACGATCAAGCATAAGCAAAACATCTTCTGCCCGGTCAAGCTGATCATCAAGACGCGCAAAATCACGCCGCAACGTATCGGCAAACTCCAGCAAAGCACGGTCAACAACCTGCGCCGGAGAACGCGGGATTATACCACGCCTGAGCTCATGATACACCACGCCAAGCGCCGGAATAGGATGGCGGCGCGTTGTTGTTAGCAAATCAGGCTGAAGGGCAAAACGCCACGTGCTGACATTACGATCATCATCAGTCGTCGTATCATCAAAAGCAGGCAGAGCACCAAAAACCGTATCTCCCTCATTATCGAGGCGTATACTTCGTTCGAGGTTGGTCAGAACCTGCCTGACCTCCTCATGCAAAGAAGGAATATTTTCAATCTGTGCCCGTGAAAGGGTATGGACGATATCAAAATGAAACCAGCCCCACCCTTCCATCTCAGCATAAGGAGAAGGAAATGTACCTGTTGCCAGACGATACGTGACAACATCGGGCTCAAGTTCAATCGGATCATGGCCGGGACGACAGAAAATGGCCCAGATCAGGCCATTGCGCAGCAGGGTGCCACCTTCTGAAACAGGATCAGGTATGGCAGATGACGGGGTTTCGGTCATCACTCAACTCCCTGCTCTCCAAAATAATGCTCAGCCCATACTGAACCAGCAACACATTACAATAAAAAACCTGAACGCACGCAAAAAATGCCTGATATTCTGCGCGCTACATATCACGAGCAGCGCACAGAACAACCCCTCTCTGTGCGCTTATCGTGCTTCATCAACGAAAATGAACAACACGCTCAGTACGAGACGTAACCCTGCGACGCTCTGTTTTAGCTGCGGCAGGTTTCCTCTGCGCAGCTTTTAAGGCCGGAGCTGCGGCAACTTCAGCCTCAAGCTGGCTAATGCGTTTACGCACACTCTCTCTGAGAGCCGGAGCCGTATGAGACTTCATTGCAGCCAGTGTTTCTTTCAGGTCACGCAGCTGTTTTTGTTTCTGATCAAGGTTGCGCCTGATAGGCTGATTATCAGAAAACTGTCCATGAAATGCACGCATAGATAAAACTCCATTGCTTAAAAAGCCTGACACAGAGCACAGCCCACACATCAGGAATAACATGTTTCAAACCCTCACCAGCCCTTTGCCGATGAAGGGTGAAACTGCCTGTAAATTTCAACCAAAACACGATATTCCCATGGTATCTGCTATAAAACAGACTATGGGAAAGAGACTTTAAGCACACCCTTAGTCGTTGCGAAGAAGAATATCCCGCAAGACTGAAAGCAGCACGTCACATTGCTGATCAGTACCTATTGTCACGCGCAGCCAGTCAGCTGTGCGCTCACCCTTAAGATGACGGACAATCACGGCGTGCTCACGCAAGTCAGAAGCTATACGCGCAGCACTACGATCAGCGTGGTGAATATAAACAAAGTTAGCCTGTGATGGCAAGATACTAAAGCCCAGGGCGGCCAGGCCGGCACTAAGCCGCTCCCGCGAGGCCTTAACTTTTTCAACATGCTCACAAAACCAGACCTCATCTTCAGCAGCAGCCTGTGCTCCGGCCTGGGCAATACGATCAAGCGGATAAGAATTAAAACTGTCTTTTACCCGTGTCAGCCCTTCAATCAGCTCCGGGCTGGCAAAAGCAAAGCCCACACGGATACCGGCCAGTGCCCGCGACTTAGAAAAAGTCTGCACGACAAGCAGGTTGGCATATTCTTTTACCAGGCTGGCTGCGCTTTCAGCGCCAAAATCAACATAGGCCTCATCAACCAGCACAACCCGGTCCGGATGCATTTCAAGCAACTGACGAATTTTATCCAGCCCAAGAGCAATGCCTGTTGGCGCATTAGGGTTTGCCAGCACCACACCACTACAGGGCTGATTATAATCCTCAATCTGCACCTGCATAGTCTCATCAAGTGCAACGGTCTGATAAGGCAGGCGGTATAACTCACAGTACACTTTATAAAAGCTGTAGGTCACATCGGCAAAAAGTAACGGAGCCTTATGCGCAAAAAAAGCCTGGAATGCATGAGCCAGCACTTCGTCAGACCCGTTACCAACAAACACATGATCTGCCGGCAAGCCAACACGCTTACCCAATGCTGTACGCAGCGATAAAGAGACCGGATCAGGATACAAACGCAGCGTATCATCAGCTGCATCGCGCATAGCCTTCAAAGCGCGGGGAGACGGGCCGTAAGGCAGCTCGTTCGTATTAAGTTTAATCAGCCCCGGCGTTCTGGGCTGCTCACCTGGCACATAAGGGGTAAGCTGATGAACAAGAGGGCTCCAGAAACGACTCATAGCTGGTATCCGCCGATAAAAATCTCACGGCGACAGCACGGCGCTGTCACTCACTCTGAGACATAAACCAGAACACCTCACAGAGCCAGAGAGCAGATACCAGGTTCTTTACTGTTTTTGAAAAGCCTGAATACAGGCAAGCAGATCAGCATTACCCTGACGGCGAGCCAGCTCAAAACTATCCAGACCTTCTCCGTCCCGCAAAAACGGACTGGCGCCGGCTTCAAGCAAAAGCCGCGCCATTTCAACACGACCAAACATCACAGCAAACATCAGAGGTGTACGACCGACATGATTTGCGAGATCAACGGATGCCCCGGCATCAAGCAAAAGCCGCGCCACAGGCAAAAAACCCTTAAACGCAACCCCGGCAAGTGCTGTGGCTCCCTTTTCATCCTGCAGGTCAGGCTGCGCCTTATGCGCCAGAAGCTGCTCAACCACACCAGCGTGATTATTATATGACGCCAGGATAAGCGGGGTATACCCTTTTTCAAGGCGAAGATCGGGTGACATACCTGCATCAAGGAAGCTGATAACCAGGTCCGTCTCACCATCCCGAACGGCATCAGCAAACAAAGTTTCTATCTGCTCCTGAGTAAACTCGCCTGCTGCCGGCGGGACATTCTCAGAGGATAACTGTGTCATAGCCTGTCTCCGACAATTTCAAGAACACCAGAATAGCATAACATCATGGCTTACGTCATCTGCTCTGCACTTTCCCCCTGTCAGATTGAACAACGCAGACAATCCGGCACTTTTTGCAACAGGCGCCCTGGCACAAAAAAGAAAATTTTATCCCATCACAAAATTATGATGTGACAATTATAATATCGATATTGTAATAATCTCGCCCCGGCATAAACCGCTGCTTTATATCACGGCAGAGGCCAGGTTAATATCAGATTATAAGTTCTCACACATCGCAGATTGTGATTCATCCCCCCTCTTCTGCTGCGCTGAGCCCCTGTGCGTGCCTGTCCACTACAGGCCGAGCTTGCACTATTCATCCCAAGTATGTGTAATGCGCCACGCTTGACGGGTTATGTCTGCCATATCAGACTTCAGGAATTACAGCTGCGCCCTCATACAGGTTTTTTACGGGCAGGTTCGCCCTTTTTTACAGAGGATCCAGGTCAGAATGCGTACTTTATCTCCTACCCCCCTCTATGCTCCGGATAGTGCTCAGGCCAGCGGGGCAGGACATCTCGATACACTGAGTATCGACACCATACGTACGCTCTCCATGGACGGAGTACAAAAAGCTAATTCAGGCCACCCTGGCACAGCTATGGCACTGGCGCCGGTTGCCTATACCCTGTGGCAGGATGTGCTGAGCTATGACCCGGCAGCGCCGCTCTGGCCAAACCGTGACCGCTTTGTTCTCTCCATCGGTCATGCCTCTATGCTCATTTACTCCCTGATTTTTCTCGCCGGGATTAAAGATGTAAAAGGCGGAAAAGTTACAGACAAACCGGCTCTGACCCTCGAAGACCTTAAACAATTCCGTCAGTTCGACTCAAAAACACCAGGCCACCCTGAATTTGGCCACACCTCAGGTGTTGAAACCACCACAGGCCCCCTGGGCGCAGGCTGCGGCAACTCAGTCGGTATGGCCATGGCAGAAAAATGGCTTGCCGCACGCTATAATAAACCTGGCTTTGACCTGTTCTCTCACCATGTTTACACCCTGTGTGGCGACGGTGACATGATGGAAGGTGTCTCCAGCGAAGCCGCCTCCATGGCCGGGCACCTTCAGCTGGGCAACCTGGTATGGATGTATGACGCCAACAAAATCTCCATCGAAGGCTCAACCGATATCGCTCTGACTGAGAATGTTGGTGAACGCTTTGCAGCCTATGGCTGGCAGGTGCTTGAGCTGCACGATGCAAATGATACGAAAAAACTCAAAGAGCTGCTGGCTCAGGCTAAAGCAGAAACCACCCGTCCAAGCCTTATCATTGTACATTCAGTCATTGCCTGGGGCTCCCCCAAAAAAGCCGGCACGGCATCAGCCCATGGTGAGCCGCTGGGAGACGAAGAAATTCGCGCCACCAAAAAAGCATATGGCTGGCCTGAAGATAAAACATTCTATGTGCCTGACGGCGTTCAGGATCACTTCCGGAACGGTCTGGGAGCACGTGGCGCACAGGCACATGCAGAATGGAACAAGCTGTTTGACGCCTACGCCAGCAAATACCCCGAACTGGCCGCCGAGCTGAAAAACATCTTTAGTGGTGAACTGCCTGAAGGCTGGGATTCTGACATCCCTTCATACAAAGCCGATGCAAAAGGCATTGCCTCACGCGCAAGCTCAGGCGAAGTGCTCAATGCTGTTGCGGGTAAACTGCCATGGCTGCTGGGTGGCTCGGCCGACCTTGCTCCGTCAACAAAAACCCTACTTAAAGGTGAAGAAAGCTTCCAGCCTGCAAAATGGGGCGGCAGCTACAGCGGGCGCAACTTCCATTTTGGTGTGCGTGAGCATGCTATGGGCGCTGTAGTGAATGGTATGGCCCTTTATGGCCTGCGCCCTTTCTGTGCAGGCTTCCTGATCTTCTCAGATTATATGAAGGCCCCGATCCGTCTCTCTGCACTGATGAACCTGCCTGTAACCTATGTTTTCACGCATGATTCCATCGGTGTCGGTGAAGATGGCCCCACCCATCAGCCCATCGAGCAGCTGCTGCAGATGCGCGCAACACCTGGCATGACCGTCATCCGCCCTGGTGATGCCAGCGAAGTGGCTGAAGCATGGCGCTTCCTCATTGCCAAGCAGGATGGCCCGGTTGCGCTGGCACTGAGCCGGCAGAACCTGCCCACTATCGACCGCTCGCGTTATGCAGCGGCTTCTGGCCTGGCAAAAGGGGCCTATATTGTAGCTGACAGCAAAGAAACACCGAAAGTCATTCTTATTGCCTCAGGCAGTGAGTTGTCTCTGGCCATGTCAGCCTATGAAACACTGAGCGCAGAAGGTGTGGCTGCCCGCGTTGTCTCTATGCCAAGCTGGGAGCTATTTGAGGCACAGCCTGCCTCTTACCGTGAGCAGGTTCTGCCGTCATCTGTCACAGGCCGCGTTGCCATCGAAGCGGCCTCTGCCATTGGCTGGGACCGTTATGCTGGCCCGACAGGCGAAATTATTGCAATGCGCAGCTTTGGTGCGTCTGCCCCGGCAGGACAGCTGATGAAAAAATTTGGCTTTACCCCAGAGTCTGTTCTTGAAGCAGCCCGCCGTCAGGCTGGCTAAAACTGACAGGGCGCTGCACGACATCGCCTGACCTGATACACTTAACCCTGTTCTGCCAGAGTAAGTTGACAGAACAGGGACAGAATGAAGGATGTCCAATGACCACGTCTCATAAAAAAGGTGTTAACCCTCTTCAGGCGCTGGCAACCGTCCGGCAGTCTCCGTGGCTTGACTTTATCCGCCGCTCTTTTGTGGAAGATGGCTCACTCACCCGCCTTGTCGAAGACGGTGACGTGCGTGGTGTGACCTCAAACCCCGCCATTTTTCAGAAAGCTATGGGCGAAGGCACAGAATACGATACACAGATCAAATCTGTTCTGGCGCATGACATCATCTCTCCCGGTGCACTTTATGAAAAGCTGGCTGTTAAAGACATTCAGACAGCAGCACATATTCTTGCCCCTCTTTATAAAAGTACCAAAGCACGTGATGGCTTTGTAAGCCTTGAGGTTTCTCCTTACCTCGCACGCGACGAAAAAGGTACGGCACACGAGGCAGTGCGTCTCTGGAACGACGTTTCAGAGCCAAACCTGATGATTAAAATTCCGGCTACACCGGAGAGTATTCCTGCTATTCGTCAGACAATTGCTGCAGGCATCAACGTCAACGTCACACTGATTTTTGCACTCTCTGCCTATAAAGCCGTTGTTGAAGCATGGGTTTCAGGCCTTGAAGAACTCCACAAAAAAGGCGGAGACCTCTCACGCGTTGCCTCTGTAGCGTCTTTCTTCGTCAGCCGTATTGATGGCAAAATTGATGCTGAAATTGACCGTCGCGTTAAAGCTGGTGACAAAGAAGCAGAAGCCCTGAAAGCACTGCGCGGCAAAGTAGCCATAGCAAATGCCCGTATTGCTTATGTTTACTGGCAGGATTTTGTAAAAACTGATCGCTGGAAAAAACTCGAGGCTGCCGGTGCACAGCCGCAGCGCCTGCTGTGGGCCTCAACAGGCACAAAAGACAAAGCATACAGCGATGTGCTTTATGTCGACAGCCTGATCGGCCCTGACACAGTCAACACCATTCCGCCTGCAACAATGGATGCCTTCCGTGACCACGGCACGGTAAGCGAAACACTGACGCAGGATATTGAAGGCTCACGCCATATTCTGGCTGAAGCAGAACGCCTTGGCCTCAATCTTGACGGGGTTACAGCCACCCTGGTTGATGAAGGTGTAACATCGTTCGAGCAGGCATTTGACCTGCTGCTCGGCTCTGTTGCAGCCAAACAGAAAACCCTGCTGGCTGACAAACTGACAGACCTGAAAACCTCTCTTCCGGCAGAGCTGGGCGAAAGCGTTAAAAAAGGCCTGGCTGACTGGCAGGCAAAAGGCACTATTCGCAAGCTATGGGCAAAAGACGCCTCTGTCTGGACCAGTGGACCAGAAAGCAAATGGCTGAAATGGCTTGATATTGTTGATAATCGCCTGTCGCATCTGAGCGAACTTGAAAGTTTCCAGGCTGAAGTCAAAGCCCGCGGGTTTAAGCAGGTTCTCCTGCTTGGTATGGGCGGCTCAAGCCTTGGGCCGGAAGTGCTGGCAGAAACTTTTGGCAAACATGAAGGCTATGGCCACCTGTATGTGCTCGACAGCACAGACCCACAGCAGGTTGCTACCTATGCTGGCAAAATTGATCCGGCTGAAACGCTGTTCATCGTTGCTTCCAAATCGGGCAGCACGCTTGAGCCAAATATTATGCTGGCTTATTTCTATGACCTGGCCAGAAAATCACTGGGCGATAAAACCAGTGCACATTTCGTAGCGATCACTGATCCAGGCTCAAAACTTGAAGCACATGCGAAAAAAGCCGGGTTCTGGAAAATTTTTGCAGGTGAGCCTGAAATTGGCGGCCGTTATTCCATCCTTTCTAACTTTGGTCTTGTACCGGCTGCAGCATCTGGCATTCCGCTCAAAGCGTTCCTTAATGATGCCCTGCATGGCGTACGCGCAAGTGATGCCAGTGCGCCACCAGCTGAAAACCCCGGTGTAACCCTCGGGACTATTCTGGGTGTCGCTGCAACGCAGTATGGACGTGACAAGCTGACCATCATTGCCTCACCTGCGATTGCCAGCTTTGGAGCGTGGATGGAGCAGCTGGTTGCTGAATCAACCGGCAAACATGGCAAAGGTATTATCCCTGTTGATGGTGAAACCCTTGCCGGTCCGGCCCGCTATGGCAAAGACCGTCTCTTTGTCTATCTGCGTCTGGCATCAGCGCACAGCCATGAGCAGGATGAAGCTATCAAAACGCTGATTGATGCCGGTCAGCCCGTGCTAACAATCACCCTGCACAACAAACGCCAGATCGCACAGGAGTTCTTCCGCTGGGAGCTGGCAACAGCTGTTGCAGGTGCTTTCCTTGGCATTGACCCGTTCGATCAGCCTGATGTTGAAGCCAGTAAAATTGAAACCCGCAAGCTGACTGATGCCTATAATAAAACAGGCAGCCTGCCGGCCGAAAAACCTTTTGCCGAGCATGGTCCGTTTGCTTTTTTTGCTGATGCGGCAAATGCCGGCGCTCTGAAAGGCTCTGATGCCAGATCCATCCTGAAAGCGCATTTCGACCGGGTTAAAGCCGGCGATTACGTTGGGCTTCTCGCTTATATTGAGCGTGATGCCGCCACACTTGAGTGGATTCAGCACAACCGTCTGAAAATCAGAGATGCGAAAACTGTCGCTACGGCAGCCGAGTTTGGCCCACGCTTCCTGCACTCTACCGGCCAGGCCTATAAAGGTGGACCAGACAGCGGCGTTTTTCTGCAGATCACAGCAGATGACAGTCACGATCTGCCTGTCCCGGGCGAAAATTATACATTCGGGGTTGTAAAAGCTGCTCAGGCACGAGGTGATTTTGATGTCCTGGCCGAACGTGGCCGCCGGGCTCTGCGCGTCCATATTCGTGGATCACTGAAAGACGGCCTGGCCTTACTGGCTCAGGAACTCCATGCAGCTGTGTAAAATACAAGACTAAAAAAAGGAATACAGAATGCAGATAGGTATTACCGGACTGGGCAGAATGGGCGGCAATATTGCCGTCCGCCTGACACGCCACGGTCATGATGTTGTCGTTTATGACCGCGACAGCAGTGTTGTTGAAAAAACCGTACAGCGTGCCGAAGCTGGCAAAGCTGTTGCAGCAACCAGCCTTGAAGACCTCGTATCCAGACTGAACGGTCCGAAAAAAATTGTCTGGTCAATGCTGCCAGCAGGCCAGATTACAGAAGAAACCGTCAGCACTCTGAGCGGCCTTCTGACAAAAGGTGATATCATTATTGATGGCGGTAACGCTTACTATAAAGATGATATTCGCCGGGCAAAAACGCTGGCTGAAAAAGGCATCGACTATGTTGATGTCGGCACGTCAGGCGGTGTCTGGGGGCTGGAGCGTGGCTATTGTATGATGTATGGCGGCACACCTGAAGCTGCTGAACATATTGACCCTATTCTGGCTGCTCTTGCACCTGGTCAGGGCGATGTACCCCGCACACCTGGCCGTGACACAGGTAAGGACCTCGACCCGCGTGCTGAGCAGGGTTATCTATACTGTGGTCCGGCTGGTTCAGGCCACTTTGTCAAAATGGTGCATAACGGCATTGAATACGGCATGATGCAGGCTTTCGCTGAAGGCTTTGACGTCATGTACCGCAAAGACTCCCCTCTGCTGGCTGAAGATGAGCGCTTCTCACTCAACATGGCCGACATTGCTGAAGTCTGGCGTCGTGGCAGCGTTGTCTCCTCCTGGCTGCTTGACCTGACAGCCCAGGCCCTGGCAAAAAATGGCGAATTGTCTGAGTTCTCCGGCGAAGTCAGCGATTCCGGTGAAGGCCGGTGGACCATCGAAGCTGCTATTGAAGAAGGTGTGCCTGTACCTGTCATGACGGCAGCACTTTTCACACGTTTCCGTTCACGTACGGATAACACCTTTGCAGAAAAAGTTCTTTCTGCAATGCGCTTTGGTTTTGGCGGACACGTTGAAACTAAATAACAAGTTGCTATGGTAGCGCACCATAACATCAGCAGGACAGAACCCGTATACAGCACCCGCTGTACCAGGTTCTGAGCCTGCAACCTTGCTTGGGAAGGTAAGCCACTATGCCGGTTAATATAAGTGCTTCATCAGGGGAGAGAAACTCTCCCGCCTCCCATATCAGGCTTGTCGTCACAGACATGGACGGCACACTCCTCACACCTGAAAAACAAATCACACCACGCAGCATAGAGACAATCAGCGCTCTGCATGCAGCGGGGGTTCCGGTCTGCCTCGTCAGCAGCCGCCCCCCGGCGGGTATCGAGATGTACCTCGATGCTATCGGCCTGACCACGCCTTATGGAGCGCTTAATGGCGCCAGCGTTTACAATGCTGACCGCTCGATACACACCCAGCTGACCCTGCCCCCTGATGTCATTTCTGACACGCTTGATATGTGCAACGTGCACCATCTGGATACCTGGCTGTTTCGCGGGCATGACTGGCTGATTAAGAACAGTGCCGGCCCTTATGTCGCAACAGAAAAAAGGGTTATCCGTCAGGAACCGGTCATTGTTGATAATTTTGCTGAACATATGTCCGGCATCGGTAAAGTCACCGGATCAAGCACTGATTACACGATGATGCATGACCAGGAGCTTGAAATTGGCCGCCTGATGGAAGGCCGGGCCAGCGTCGCCCGCTCTTCTCAGTGGTATCTCGATGTGACGCCACTCAACGCCAATAAGGGTTATGCTCTGTGTAAAATTGCCGAGATGTATGGTGTGGCACCGCACGAGGTTGCCTGTATTGGCGACATGAATAATGACCTGCCAATGTTTGACAAGGCAGGGCTTGCCATTGCTATGGGACAGACTTCACCCGAAGTCATGGCACAAGCACATTACATCACTGCCTCAAACAGTCAGGAAGGCTGGGCTGAAGCCATGCGCACTCTGGTTCTGCCACGTGCTGTTTCTGTTGAGCAGAAACAATCCTGAACAGCCGCTTCTGCTGGCGTTAACTAATAACACTCCGATCTGAAAAGGTTCTTTCTATGTCAGGACATGACACTGCCTCAGCGCCCGTTGAAATTTTCAAAAATGCGTCTGAAGCCACGCATCATCTTGCTGACTGGCTGCTAAAACTGGCCTTAGAAAAAACTGATGGCCCCTTCTCTCTTGCACTTTCAGGCGGGTCAACACCACAGCCACTCTACAGCCTGATGGCCTCTGAACCTTATGTCAGCCGTTTTCCATGGGCACGTATGCAGTTCTTTATCGGCGATGATCGCTTTTTACCTCATGATCATCAGGACAGTAATTATGGTATGTTGCAGCGCCTTCTGTTCTCCCGTGCACCGATCCCGGCAGATAATATCCATCCGATTCCGGCTACGGGCACGGCGGAAGAAGCTGCTAAAAGTTATGAAGCACTGCTAAAACGTTTTTATGGCGCAGACCAGTTTGAAAAAGACCGCCCGCTGTTTGATTTCAACCTCCTCGGGCTGGGTGATGACGGCCATACAGCCTCTCTCTTTCCTGGCCAGCCTGTGCTGAACGAAAAAACCGCCTGGGTTTCAAGCTGCGTGCCACCTGTTGCCCCTTATACACGGGTTACTCTGACATATCCGGCCATTCATGCCAGTCGTCATCTGGTTCTGTTTGTTGAAGGAGCCGGTAAAAAAGAAGCTGTTAAAAAAGTGATGTCGAAAGATCCCTCTTGCCCTGCAAGTGCCATAACAGGCATGGATGATGTGCGCTGGATTCTGGATGAACCAGCAACCCCTGACTGTGTTAAATAATAAGAACAGACAAAGAGAACGACCATGACCACTTCTGCTCCTGACCCCGCATCCGTCTTTAAAAAACAGGCGGCGGAACACGCTGTAACACTGGTCAGAGATGGCATGGTCGTGGGCCTTGGCACAGGCTCAACCGCAGCTTTTGTTGTCGCTGCACTCGGCCGGCGAATCAGGGATGAGAATTTGCACATCAGTGCTATTCCGACCTCTGACGTTACAGAGCAGCAGGCTCTCTCTGAAGGCATTCCTCTGACGACCTTTGGTCAGCACACAGTGCTGGATATTGCTATTGATGGTGCAGATGAGATTGAAACATCCACCCTCAACCTGGTTAAAGGGCGCGGTGGAGCCCTGTTGCGCGAAAAAATTGTCGCCTCGGCCGCAAAACAGCTGGTGATCGTTGCAGACACCAGTAAGTATATGGACCATCTGGGCGAGAGCTGTCCCCTGCCTGTTGAAATTGTGCCTTTTGGCTGGGAACTGACGATCTCTCACCTCGCACGTCTGGGCGCACAGGTTTCCGTGCGCAAAAACCGCGATGGCTCCTTTTACGTCACCGATGAAAAAAATCTGATAGCCGATTGCGTATTCGGCCCAATTAGCGACCCGGATGCGCTGAGCCGCAATATCTATGCCATTGTTGGCGTTATCGAACATGGTTTGTTTCTGCATATGGCAGAGCGTGCCATTATCGCCGGCCCTGAAGGTCTTTCGGTTGCCACACCTGGCACCTCAGTACCACAGCACCTTGCCTGCTCTCTGCCCCCGGCAACAGGAAAAGAGTCTGCTCTGAGCGTACCAAAACAACTCCTGGTCATTATGGGTGTATCGGGCAGTGGCAAAACAACAATTGCTCTTGGCCTGCAAAATGAGCTGGGCTGGCCGTATCAGGAAGGTGACCACCTTCACCCCAGCCATAATGTTGAAAAAATGGCTGCAGGGACCCCTCTGACCGATGAAGACCGCTGGCCATGGCTGGAACGCTGCCGTGAGTGGATGGAAAACTGTGCCACCCGGCATAGCGGAGCAATTCTCACCTGCTCTGCCCTCAAACGTATCTATCGGGACCAGCTGCGGGCATCAGGCCTCAACCCTGTTTTTGTCTATCTTTACAGCACCCAGGACGCTCTGAGCCAGCGCATGGAAAAGCGTAAAGGCCACTATATGCCGGCAACACTTCTCCCCAGCCAGCTTCAGACCCTTGAACCGCCACAGCAGGATGAGCTGTCTATTGCGATAGATGCCGCTGCATCTCCCAGTCAGATTATTGCCACCGTTATTCATAAACTCAGAACTCTCTGATATCAGACTAAAACAGAGTGAGGCATGCCAGTAAATAAGACCCTCCTGAAACGTCAGTTACCAGCACTCGGCCTCATTTGTTCTGCGTTTTGCTTTTCGACAGCAGCAACGGCTTCTGAGCAAAACCGGCAGATAACTGATATGGACGGCACAGCTGTTTCTGTGCCACCTCACCCTGCCTCTATTGCTGATTTATGGTTTGCTCATAACGAAATTCTTGTCATGCTGGGAGCGGCACAAAACATCACAACCTCAGCCGAAAGCCCGGCTGAACACCCATGGCTGTTTAAAATAGCCCCTGCTTTACGACATGCCCGCACGGGAGTGAGGCCTGGGGCTGTCAGCCCGGAAGAATTACTGACACAAAAGACAGACCTTGTTTTCGTTTCCGGTCAGGCCCAGGCTGAAAACTTACGCCGCTTTTCCCTCACAACTCTGGATGCACGGTACATCACATTACCGGCTATGCTGAAGTCACTCGACATGACCGCGCAGGCTCTGAACACTGCCCAGGCACGCGAAACAGCACAGCATTACCGTCAGAAGATGGAAGATACTCTTCTTTTCCTCAAAAAACGTACAGACACACTGGCTGAAAAAGATAAACCCCGGGTGCTGCATATTGCCCGCCTCGCCCCGCTGCAGATAGATGGCACAGACACCCTCATCAATAGCTGGATTGAAGCTGCCGGCGGGAAAAATGCAGCTACGGTGTCAGGCAACCACCGGCCAGTGAGCTTCGAACAGATTGTCGCCTGGCAGCCCGATATTATCATCTTTGATCCGGCAGCAGGGGCTCCTGATGCTGCCTCTCCCCTCAGAACCCTTGAGGCTTTTCGCAGTAACCGCTGGGCCATCAACCCTGAAGGTGTTTTTCCGTGGGACCGCTACGGCTGTGAAGCACTGCTTCAGTTAAAATGGGCAGCGAAACTTATTCACCCTGCACTGTTTAACGATGTAGATATACGCAAAGATACCCGTGATTTTTATCAGGATTTTTTCAGATACACCCTGACGGAAGACGACATTAACCGTATCCTCAACGCTCAGCCTCCCGCAGCATTATAACGATGCGCCGCCAGTCTTCCTGGGCCCCTCATCTGGCTGATGGCACAACCTCTCCCGCAGAACGACTGGCAGAAGCCCTGAGTAATGACATCCTCTCAGGGCAGCTTCAGGTCAATGAACGCCTTCCTGCACATCGCGACCTTGCATGGCGCCTTAGCATTGGCATAGGCTCCGTCACCAGAGCCTACGCTATACTTGAACGGCGGGGACTGGTGCGTAGTGTGCACGGCCGTGGCACTTTTGTTGCCGTTGGGCACGAAAATGCTACTACCCGGTTTGATCTGGCAACCAATATGCCGCCGCCTATGTTCAGCAACAAAGCACTCGCTGGAACGCTCACCCGGCTTGCAAAACAGGTCGACCCTGATTTGTTCAATATCTACCCTCCGGTGGCGGGGCATCTCGAACACCGCCGGATTATGGCACACTGGCTTGAAGGGCTTGGCATTGACACACGTGCCGAGCAACTGCTGCTCACATCGGGTGCACAACAGGCATTAAATGTTGCCATCACCGTCATACGCAGACATGCACATTATGCTGTGGTGGAAGAGCAAACATATCCTGGCATGTTGGGGGCTATTCATCAAAACCAGCTTCCTGTTCATGCTGCAAGGATGGATGAAGAGGGTCTTCTGCCCTCCGCTCTCGAAGATATTTTACAGCGTAACAAACATCAGCGCGCTGTTATTTATCTGACCCCCACCATGCACAACCCCACAACGGCAACTATGGAGCTGCAACGCCGCCGGGATATTGTTGCACTTTGTAAAAAATTTGATGCTTTGATTATAGAAGATGGTGTTTATCTCTCAGAACGTGACCCATCCCGCCCTGCACTGATGGAGCTTGCGCCTGAGCGGACATTTCATATCAGCAGCCTGTCAAAAATTCTCAGTCCGGGTCTGCGGATAGGCGCTCTTATTCCACCAGCAGATTACCTTGAAGCCTGTCACCCTGTATTGCTGGCCTCATCACTGATGATTGCCCCACTTTCTTACGCAATGATGGCCCAGTGGATGGAAAACGGCACGGCAGAAAGTGTAAGACACTCTTTACTGCACGAAGCCATACGTCGCCAGAAACTCGTTCTGACCGAACTGCCACAGGCTGTTACCCCACGCCACCATGCCTTTCATATCTGGATGCCAGTCTCTGCCACGCTGGCCCCTCATGTCATTCAGCAGGCACATGCTCTGGGCATTTCTCTTCCCCCGGCCACAGCATTTCAGGCGACTTCAGCACCGGCAGCGACCGGTATACGCCTGGCACTGGGGAATATCAGCTTTCGTGCACTACCTGAGGCACTCAGACGTATACGCTCGGCCTGTATGCATGCTGAAGAAATAGTGTCACGTGACACTATTCCAATATACTAAAAGTGTCTCTTTCAGTTAGGCTCCTCTCATGCCAACGTGCGGAGAAAGCCAGTGCGCCAGACCTCTCAGGGGGTGACAATTGTCGCCTCATTTTACCTTAAGAAAGACTATCTCGACGTTGCTTTACCCGTTGTCGCGGCTTGTGTACGGGCCTCCCGCCAGGAGGCAACAAATTTTTCCTACACCTGTCGCCGGGATATCAATAACCCGCTGCATTTTGTCTTTATCGAACACTGGCAAAGCATGGAGGCAATTCAGGAACATGAAAAACAGCCTCATTTTTTAGCACTAAAAGCTATGCTGGAACGTGGCTCGGAAGGTCCATTAACTGTGACTTTCCTTGAAGACATAACGGCTCCTGCCTGAAAACGAGGCACAGCATAATGACACTCTGCGTCTACCTTCTTGGCACAGCCGACACAAAGTCTGAAGAACTCGATTATCTCCGCGCTGTTCTGACAGAACGCGGTGTGAGCACCAGAGTTGTGGATGTCAGCACGGGCGAAGTCTCATACCAGGCAGATATCAGCGCACGCACTGTTGCCAGTCATCACCCTCAGGGCGCTGAGGCTGTTTTTTGCGGTGAACGTGGCCGGGCAATAACCGCTATGTCTGAAGCACTGAGACACTTTCTGCCCGGCTGTGACACTCTGGGCGGCGTTATCGGGATTGGAGGTTCAGGCGGTACAGCCATTGTTGCGCCTGCTATGCAGAGCCTTCCCGTCGGATTACCCAAAATTCTGATCTCAACCGTCGCTTCAGGTAATATTGAGCCATATGTAGGTGAATCAGATATTGCTATGATTTATCCTGTGGTTGACCTGCAGGGTTTAAACCGTATTTCACGCACGGTTCTGGCGAATGCCGCCAATGCCATGAGCGGGATGATACACCACCACTATACCCCGCCTGCCGATACCAGACCGGCGATTGGTATTACCATGTTTGGTGTAACCACCAGCTGCGTTGCCAAAGCAGTACGTACACTCGGGAGCAGCTTTGAGTGTCTGGTTTTTCACGCTACCGGCTCAGGTGGAAGATCAATGGAGCGCCTTGTGGCACAAGGTATGCTGCGTGGTGTGCTTGATGTCACGACAACAGAGTTCTGTGACTTCGTCGCCGGTGGGATTTTTCCCTGCACAGCCGAACGTCTTGAAAGTATTGCTCAGACGGGTGTCCCGTATGTTGGCAGTTGCGGTGGTCTCGACATGGTCAATTTCGGGGCCATAGAAACTGTACCTGAGCACTATCGTAACCGGGTTCTGCTTCAGCATAATCCGTTTATCACCCTGATGCGCACCACACCGGCAGAATGCCGGCAAATAGGACACATAATCGGAGAACGTCTTAACCGTTGCGATGGTCCTGTGCGTTTTTACTACCCGGAAGGCGGTTTTTCTCAGCTTGACTGCCCCGGCCAGCCTTTTCACGACCCGGCAGCTGACAGCGCTTTTCGCGATGCGCTGCTTGATACCCTCAGACAAACAAAACAGCGGCGTTTTATCAGTCTGCCACTGACAATTAATGATCCTGCTTTTGCTCAGGCAATGGCGGATGAACTCACTCAGCTTTTCAGGGAGCACGAACATTATGCCAAAAATTGAACGTAATCTTATCCTCGGCCGCCTGCGTAAACTCATCGACGCCCGTAAGCCTATTATTGGTGGTGGTGCCGGCACAGGTCTTTCAGCAAAATGTGAGGCAGCCGGTGGGATTGACCTTATTGTTATTTATAACTCTGGACGCTACCGCATGGCAGGACGCGGCTCTCTTGCCGGGCTTCTGGCCTATGGCAACGCGAACCAGATTGTTATGGAAATGGCACGCGAAGTTCTGCCTGTAGTACCCGATACCCCCGTGCTGGCAGGTGTTAACGGCACTGATCCTTTCATCAATTTTGATGTTTTTCTTGATGATCTGTCACGTGCAGGCTTTTCAGGGATTCAGAACTTCCCGACAGTTGGTCTGATTGACGGTAATTTCCGCAAAAACCTTGAAGAAACCGGCATGAGCTACAGCCTGGAAGTCGATGTGGTTGCCCGGGCGCATAAAAAAGACATGCTTACAACGCCTTATGTCTTTGACACCGAGCAAGCCAAAGATATGGCCCGCGCAGGTGCTGATATTCTGGTGGCTCATATGGGGCTGACCACAGGCGGCAGTATTGGCGCTGAAACCGCCTTTACTCTGGAAGATTCTATCAAGCTCATTAATGAAATTTCTGAGGCTGCCAAAAGTGTACGCGACGATGTTATTCTGTTGTGCCATGGCGGACCAATTGCCATGCCGGCTGACGCGCAGAAAGTACTGAACGCATGCCCTGACTGCCATGGTTTCTATGGCGCTTCGAGCATGGAGCGACTACCTGCTGAAACAGCGCTGATTGAACAAACACAAACTTTTAAAGCAATGACCCGATAAATCATTAACCGGGAACGGCTGATTTTTGCTCCTGAATAGCAGCAAAAATCAGCCGGCTCTATGCCATCGTCAGGAGCGGGAAAGTATGAACAACCTATCATCTGCGCCTCCTCAGCGTGTGTCTCCGACATCTTTGACTGAGGCATCAGCCATACCCTTCACCCAGTAACCAGAAGCCTTGATCCACTTTGCCGGAATTTTACATTCTTCCAGCAGATACTGACGGATAGCCTTTGCTACTTGAGCTTCGGCTCCGACCCAGACGAAAGTCCGCTCCGGGATTTGAATATTTTTTAAAACATCAAGAATGGCAGCAGCGTCATCTGCCATATCCATGGATCGATGAACCCAGTGTCCTGCATGCCTCGCATCCGTGACGAATACCTGTTCGTCTTCAGCTCCAGGCACAGCAATGACAGTAGTGACGGAAGCCCCGGCATGAAGCTCCTCGACACGTCGACCAATTGCAGGCAGCGCTGTTTCATCGCCGACCAGAAGCCAGTGGTCGATTACGCCGGAGATCATCTGGGAACCACGTGGCCCACCAATTTCAAGCCGATCACCAGGCCTGGCGGCCCGTGCCCAGGCCGCTGCTGGCCCACCATGGTGGTTAACGAAATCCAGAATCAAATTACCATTTTGCGGATCATAACGGCGCGGCGTGTAATCGCGACGGGTCGGAGCACCATCCAGACCGGGGATGAAAATCTTGATATGATCATCGGGAGAGGGACTGCTGAATCCAGCTAGCTCTGCTCCGCCCAGCGTAATACGGATCATGTGCGGGGACAGACGTTCGACGACGCGAACCTCAAGACTGCGCCTGTTGAGTTCATGCCTTACCCGCTGAACTTCGGGGCCGTCACCGCGATTACGAAAAGATTGGAAGAGTTTCATGCCTGTGTATCCTTGTCATGCCGACAGACCGGTGACTGTGGATACACAGACGCACAGGCTGCCAGCATTCCGCTGTCAGTTGCTGTGCGTTGTTTCACGTTAACGCCTACGAGGCCTAGCTATGAAGCTTGGCCTAATCCGCTTCAGTTAGTGCGCTTTTCCTTTCACGTGTCAAGAAATTTCCGATACTTCTGACCTCAACAGAATATATCTCTAACCAGGCTCATTCTTTAAGATAGAAGATGAAATGTGCTGCAATATGGGTTGCAAACATGTTTTCGAGGCAGACATAGCTGTGTTTAAAAAAACGGCAGTTTTCTTCGATTTTTCATGCTACTTTTACAGCGCGAGTTTTATATTTTACAAAATCGATAAAAGTTTTTCACTCTTGATGTAAGATTTATTCATCTTCTGGCGTGTAGCCTATCACGAATAGATGACCGGCGTATTCTGGCTATGAATTTTGAAACAGCAATGGTCTATTCATTGACGGCATATTAATCGCAACAGGGCCCTTTTAATGACGCAAGCACATTCCCGCTGGAAACACGTTTCTTTTTACTGTTGTATAATATCTTTATCCTTAAATATCAGCATTGCTTCAGGGGCATCCTTACCTGCACTTCAGGCCCCAACTATTCCTGCTGTACCGGCAGGAGCAACTGTACCATTACTTGATGCCAGTAAAACCGTACAGCTCAGTCCCCATATTTGGATGATTCCGGGCTATCCTAATATTCCGATTATTATTGGTAAAAAAGCTGTGCTGGTCGTCGATACCGGACTGGGGAATGCAGCAGCACACGTCATTTCAGAAGAAGTAGAACGCCTCGCTCCTGGTAAGCCAGTTTACCTCACAACAACACATTTTCACCCCGAGCATGCCGCAGGCTTTGGCGGCTTTCCTGCCGGCACGAAGCTACTGCGCCCGAGTATTCAGCAGGATGAACTGAATGCTGACAAAGGACGCATGCTCGAAAGATTTCGTATTCACAATGCAAAAGCACTGAGTAACGCGGATTACGGCAAGCCCGAACTTTTTAACGGTGAAAAAACACTTGATCTGGGCGATGTGCATGCCTGTATTTTCTGGGCTGGCCCCGCACATACTTATGGCGACACACTAGTATACATTCCAGAAGATCAGGCTCTCGTAACGGGAGACGTCGTGCAGAATCTTGCTACACCAACATTTCTTGGTGGTAGTATCGGCCCAGAAGAATGGCTTCACACACTTCAGGCTCTTGCGCCACTTAAGCCCAAACTGGTTATTCCTGATCACAGTCCCCCAGGGCCGGGTGAAAAACTCATTAAAGATGAAGAAGCGTTTATGACAGCACTGATTGCAGAAACCCGGGAAGCTAAGAAAAGTGGTCTTTCTGAAGATGAGGCTGTAGAAAAAGTCACTACTATACTTCACGCTCAGTTCCCTGACTGGACCATGAATCCGCTTACCGGGGATGGTATTCGTCGGGCCTGGAAGAAAGAAGCATAATAGCTATTAAACCATTAATATACGTTACAGAATTTTTCTGACCCTGTGACGGTTTCCCACCCTAAAAAGGAACTTGGGTAAAGTTTTAATCGAAGTAATCAAAAAAAAAGCCGGGCTAAAATAGCCCGGTAAGTAAGAAAAATGTATTATCCAATTTTCATTGAGGCAGGTTCTATTCCCTCACTCATCCTCAGTATTGCGCCAGAAGTCAGATTTCACGATGAGTATGCGCTACACGATAGCTAAGCTCAGAACCTATTAATTTCCTGAACTGAGCCTAGCGGAGGTGATGAGATACACACGTTCTGCTGAACAGCAAAAAATGGTACAGGAGGCAATGGATAAATTTGAGAAAGTGTCTAACGCAAAAACAGGAAGTGTCTAACTTCTCTTCTTTTTAAATCAAGGGGTTATTTTGTCTAACGTATATTTTATGAGCCACCAATATCAATAAGTTTTAACGATAATTATCTAACAGAATGGGCTTAATTTCCGCCTAATTCTCAGCATTACACCAGAGGGAAAAGCGGCTTAATCCGCTCCATCTGGTGTTCAAAAAGCAAAAATGCATCATTCACAGGCTCACCTTCCATCGGTAAGCCTGTGAATCACAACGTCTCGCTCAGTCCAATGAGTTAATAGATCCTGAGCCTAGATTCCCGATCTCAGACACATCTATGACTGCAAGGCGTAATTATCTATAAAAATTGGGCGTTCGCGTAGTCAGCACGAATGTAGCTCGATACGCCAAGTTTAGGAGAACATCAGCGTGGAACGACCAGCTTTAGACGATCCTTTCTATGAGCGGCTACTTACCTTTTTGAGCGCATCAAATGGGGAGACTGACAGAGGACGAGCCCTAGAGCAGTTCCACTTTAATCTGAATTGATGGGTGACACTGAAGGCATCTTGTGTTTCACCGTT
>NZ_JOPI01000057.1:0-1400 GCF_002153695.1 Acetobacter sp. DsW_059 | reverse complement strand
TCTGCGACAGGAATGGTGGGCGCAGCAGGGATTGAACCTACGACCCCTACCATGTCAAGGTAGTTATTATTTTATATAATTATTTGATTTTATTATATAAAATTATCATCCGCATAAAGTGGTACGGATTTGGCACAGATACCGAAGTTATATACAGCTTCACTCAAGCATTACACCAGATGAAGCGGCTTAATCCGCTTCATCTGGTGTTCAGAATGCAAAAATGCATCATTCACAGGCTCACCTTCCATCGGTAAGCCTGTGAATCACAACAACACTCTCTCTGTAATAAATTAACAGGTCCTTGGCCTGGCATGGTACTGGCACCAAATGTCTGCAACAAAGCGCATCTCGTGGGTTAACCATGTCCGGCACCCGAAGATAAAAGGGCTGCGTTCTACGATCTCAGGATCATACCCCCTCCCCTGAAAACAGAGAAGGAAGGGAAGGTGAAAGATTTCACCACTTTCCGGCCAAAAATTGCCATTCCCACTCCCCGTTCAGTGCACGAATTGCTCCACTGTCGCCTGTGAAGCTTCCGGGCAGCTTCTTCTCCAGACACTGACGACGATCAGCGCATTTGTTTGTGTCATTAATGTCCGTGAGCAGGATAGCAAGATAGGTATCAATCTTTACCCGCTTACTGAGCACGTTGATTTTTTCACGGTCTCTCAATACTGCCGTGCCACCACGGTCGCCTTCATCGCAGATCTTGACTTCGATGATCGACAGGGGGGAACCGTCAGGGCCGTAAATGGCAATATCTGCGCGCCAGCCTCCCATACTGGAAATATCTGTCGAGGTCACTTCGTTCTTAAGATCTCGTATTATCCTGGTGTATTCCCGCTCGACGTGAACAGTTAGTCCATCGTTCTCGAACAGCTTCCTTGCTATCCATGAGCTTACAAATTCTTCCCGGACTTCATTATCGTAATCAAGTTTTGCCATTCTGGCGTAAAAACGTACGGCATCAGCGCCGTAATCTGCAATTTTCTGGCTGAGATCCACGAGACTGTCCTTCTGGAATCAGGAATCCTCCGGGCTGAGCCGGAAGATGCTCCAAGATAAAATTCGAGGGAGGATCGCATATGCAGGAAACATGAACAACCAAGCATCAGTCGTGTGCTGGCTACAGTCCTGTCGTACAACAAGGCCCTGTTGTCATCGCGGCACTCTCCTCCTGGAGGGTGTTATTCACTTTGTATGAGCAGTCGTATTACGTTTTTCAGCATGAAACCTGCGAAGGCAATGGTGTGCATTGCAGCGAGTATTGAAGTGCAGCGCTCCTAGTCTTCTTTCACGAGCCTTCTGTACACCGTGTCGCCCGTTGAATGGCTTTAGGCTCAGGACTCATTCTTTGAGATAGAAGATGAAGCTTGCAGCGATATGGATTGCGGACA
>NZ_JOPI01000056.1:0-42544 GCF_002153695.1 Acetobacter sp. DsW_059 | reverse complement strand
TTTATCGGCCCCTTTGCTGGTGGCATCCCAGCCTTTCTCAGTGCCGTGCTTCGTCGCGTCCCAGGCTTTATCTGTGCCGTTTTTCGTAGCATTCCAGGCGCGCGTCAGAGCACCCGGCTCCTGCTGGGGCTGTGTCTGGGCCTGCACGTGAGCCACAGACACTACAGTGACGGCAGCACCAAACATTGTAGCCACAACGGTACGAATTTTCATAAAAGCCTCCCGGCTGGTTTAATAAAACATCTCATAAACAACAACGATAACAGGCAAACAGAACACGGGATGTACCCTGATCTGTTATAAAGTCGTTACGCAGAAGGTTAAGCTTCTCACAACATATATCCGGATACAATACTCAGGTATTATCGCGGGCAAGACTATCAAGTGCTGCCTGCAAAATATAAGCGGCGGCCAGCTGGTCGACCACATCTGCCCGTTTCCTGCGCGAAAGATCGGCCTCATCAATGAGCATACGGTTTACCGCTGCGGACGAAAGGCGCTCGTCCCACAGGCAGGCGGGCAGACCAGTCTGCACCGTCAGTTCCAGCGCCCAGTCTCTGACAGCCTGAGCCGCCGGCCCGAATGAACCGTCAAGGGATAATGGCATACCGATCACCATTCCTGCAACCTCGTGCTCCTGAGCAAGAGTGCGCAGCGCAGCAGCCATGGCACCCAGCCGGCCCCGTTTTATGGTTGCAAACGGCGTGGCCACCATGCGCGAAACATCAGAAAGTGCCAGGCCGACCTGTTTTTTACCCGGGTCTATGCCCAGCAGACGGGCATGACGGGGAAGAGCCGAACAGAGTTCAGAAAAAGTAAGAAGTGTCATTGCACACACCGGTATGTTGCCACGGGCGCAATTATGCTAGAGTTTTTTTTTCTGAATACAGCCTGAAGAGGGTCTGCCACCATGTCGCTCGACATTGCGACCACACGACGCATTGCAAAACTGGCCCGTATTGGCCTTGCAGATGATGAACTTGAAACCGTCCGCCAGAAGCTTGACGGCATTCTTGACTGGTTTAACCAGCTCTCCGAAGTGAATGTCGAGGGCATAGCACCAATGGTTGGCACAGAGACCGAAGCCATGCGACAGCGTGAAGATGTCGTTACGGATGGCAACTGTCAGGAGGCCGTCCTGTCCTGTGCGCCAGATAAATCTGGTCCTTTTTACACAGTACCCAAGGTTATTGAATAAGATGCTCACCGGACTGACACTCACCGAAGCCCGCGCAGGCCTCGCTGCGCGCAAATTTTCTGCGCGCGAACTTGCAGCCGCGCATCTCAGTGCCATTAACAGCCTGAACCCCAAACTGAACGCTTATATTACGGTTATCCCTGAAAAAGATGTTCTCGCTGCTGCCGATTCTTCTGATGCGCACTACGCCGCTGGCACAGCCCGCCCGATGGAAGGTCTGCCAATAGGCATTAAAGACCTTTTCTGCACCAAAGGTGTTAAAACCACAGCAGCCAGCAAAATGCTTGCTGATTTTATTCCGCCTTATGAAAGCACTGTCACAGCACAGCTGCTTGCCTCCGGCTCTGTCTTCCTTGGCAAAACAAACCTTGATGAATTTGCTATGGGGTCAGCTAATATTAACTCTGCTGCCGGTCCTGTTGTCAGCCCATGGCAGCGTAAGGGTGACGAAAAAGCGGCTCTGGTTCCCGGCGGGTCATCAGGCGGGTCAGCTGCCGCTGTTGCTGCCGGCCTCGCGCTTGCCGCTACCGGCACTGACACAGGCGGCTCTATTCGTCAGCCAGCCGCCTATTGTGGCATTGTTGGCCTGAAGCCAACCTATGGCCGGTGCAGCCGCTGGGGCACAATTGCCTTCGCAAGCTCGCTTGACCAGGCCGGGCCAATGACCCGCACCGTGGCAGATGCTGCCCTGATGCTTGAAGCCATGGCTGGCTTTGATGAAAAAGACAGCACAAGCGCAAATAAACCCGTGCCGGCTTTTTCAAAAGCTGTCGGTAAAAGTGTCAAAGGCCTGCGCGTTGGTATTCCGGCTGAATATCGCGCCCCCGGCCTTGCCCCTGAAATTTCTGCCATATGGGAACAGGGCATTGCATGGCTGCGTGAAGCCGGCTGTGAAATTGTTGATGTCTCTTTGCCACATACCAGATATGGCCTGGCAACATATTACATCATTGCCCCGGCCGAATGCTCATCAAACCTGGCCCGCTATGACGGCGTGCGCTTTGGCTCACGCGCAGAGGCACCGTCTCTCGACGAGCTGTACGAGCGCACCCGCGCTGAAGGCTTTGGCGAAGAAGTACGCAATCGTATCCTGATGGGCACTTATGTTCTGTCAGCCGGGTATTATGATGCCTACTATCTGAAAGCACAGAAGGTCAGAAACCTGATCCGCCGTGACTTTACAGAAGCATTTGAAAAAGTTGACGTGCTGCTGGCACCAACTGCACCAAGCGCTGCATTTGCTCAGGGTGAAAATTCTTCTGACCCGGTACAGATGTATCTGAACGATATCTTTACCGTGCCTGCCAGCATGGCCGGCGTGCCTGCCCTCTCTGTGCCTGCCGGACTCGACAGCCAGGGACTGCCACTGGGGCTACAGATTATCGGCCGCCATTTTGACGAAGAAACTGTACTGTCAGCCGGGAGTGTTATTGAAGCTGCCGCAGGCTTTACCCACAAACCCGCATTGTTTGCGGAGGCAGGTCTATGAGCTATACAATCGAAGGTAAAACCGGCATCTGGGAAATCGTGGTGGGCCTTGAAGTGCATGCCCAGATCGTCAGCAACTCCAAGCTGTTCTCAGGAGCCTCAACCCGCTTTGGTGGCGAGCCGAACTCGCAGGTGAGCCTGGTTGATGCGGCTTTCCCCGGCATGCTGCCTGTTATCAATAAAGAATGTGTCGCTCAGGCCGTGCGTACCGGCCTCGGGCTGAATGCCCGCATTAACCTGCAAAGCCGGTTTGATCGCAAAAATTATTTTTATGCTGACCTGCCCCAGGGCTACCAGATCAGCCAGTTCGAATACCCGATTGTTGGCGAAGGCACGGTAGAGATCGAACTGCAGAATGGCGAAACACGCCAGATCGGCATTACCCGCCTGCATATGGAGCAGGATGCCGGTAAGCTGCTGCACGACCAGGACCCGAGCCGCTCTTTTGTTGACCTGAACCGTTCAGGCATTGCCCTGATGGAGATTGTCAGCGAGCCGGATATCCGCGCCCCTGAGGAAGCCGGTGCCTACCTGCGCAAGCTGCGTCAGATTCTACGCTATCTGGGCACCTGTGACGGCAACATGGAAGAGGGCTCAATGCGTGCTGACGTTAATGTCTCAGTACGCAAGGCTGGTGAACCTTTCCGCACACGCTGTGAAATTAAAAACGTTAACTCCATCCGCTTTGTGATGCAGGCTATTGAAGCAGAAGCCGTGCGTCAGATTGAGATCTGGGAAAACGGTGGCGAAGTTGACCAGGAAACCCGCCTGTTCGATGCCGCACGTGGTGAAACCCGCACCATGCGCTCAAAAGAAGATGCGCATGATTACCGCTATTTCCCCGACCCTGACCTGCTGCCTCTGGTCATTGAGCAGTCATGGGTTGATGAACTGAAAAAAGCCCTGCCTGAGCTGCCTGATGCAAAAAGAGCCCGCTTCCAGCAGGAATATGGCATTACCTCTTACGATGCAGGCGTTCTGGTCGCTGAACAGATTACGGCTGACTTCTTTGAGACTGTCGCAAAAGGACGTGATGGTAAGCTGGCTGTCACATGGGTTACGGGAGACCTGTTCGCTGCCCTGAACCGCACGAGCCGCACCCTTGAAGACAGCCCTGTCAGCGCGGCTTCTCTCGGCAAAATGCTGGACCTGATTACTGATGGCACCATCAATGGCAAAATTGCCAAAGATGTTTTTGAAACCATGGTTGAAACCGGTGACGAACCCGAAGACATTGTGGAGAAAAAAGGCCTGAAACAGGTAACTGATACCGGCGTGATTGATACCGCTATTGATGACATCATGACAAAGCATGCCGATAAGGTTGCTGAATACCGTTCAGGCAAAGATAAACTCTTTGGCTTTTTTGTCGGTCAGGTCATGAAAGAAACTAAGGGCAAAGCCAACCCGGCTCTGGTCAATGAAGCGCTGAAAGCGAAGCTCGACCAGTAAAAAACAGGGAAAATATTTTCCCTGTAAAAATATGCTCAGGGGGGTTTGACGAAACGTCAGAAACCCCCTAAAAGCAGTCCTGCAAACGTCGTGTAACTTACACTCTTTTTTGCGGAGGGGTGGCCGAGTGGCTGAAGGCGACGGTTTGCTAAACCGTTATACGGGTTAAACCGTATCGAGGGTTCGAATCCCTTCCCCTCCGCCATTTAATTCAAATAAATCTATATTTATCATATAGTTAGGTCGAAGCTCTCATTTAGACCAACCAATAGAGCCACCAACGAAAATAACCCGCCAAAGTAGTTTTTAGCGGGTCAAGCCTTATCACTAATTCGTGATTATATGCTTTTTTGAACCTCAACAGGCCAATCTGACATTCGGGGCCAGCGTTTCCCTGGTCCGTTAATCTTCAGACCTCCCTCCTCTGTATGCTCGACAGTCCAGCCTTTTTCAAAACTGTCTGCAGCGATGATGACTGGTCGTCTCTGGTTTCTAAGACGCATGAGGAAACCTGCTTCTTTTGCGCAAGCGGGTAATGTTCCGCACAAATAAGGTTTCCCTTCCCTGATTGTGATCTTGACCCCATAAGTCAGACCTTCTTCAATCAGACCTCTCCCAATGCCGACCAGAGCCTGAAAGCGCTCATAATCAGACAGGGCATTCAGGTTGATTGGTTCCTGTTCTGCCTCTGGACACTTGATGTCCGATTTTGGCTGAATGGCCGACTGTCCGACCTCTGAGATATTAAGCCATCCCAACAGAGTATCAGACATGATGGGCTCTCCAGTCAGAGTGCCACACTCTGCCGAAACCCCGTCTTCCGGCTGTTTCCCGCCAGACCGTATTCAGTCTGAAGGCTCGTGCTGTGTGGCTATGTGATGTTTTTCTCTTCAACCTTGTAAAAATAGGTCGGACAGGTCGTCCAGGTCGGACACAAAGAGGAAAAGCCAGCATTTCTGCGGGCGACAGCCGGAATGTATCTGGCCGACCATGGAAAACGCTGGTCGGACAGGTCGGACAGGAGAAAAGAGAGGTCATATTTCCTCCCCTCCGATGATACTTCCTGCAATGACGTAAACCCGCGCGCGTCCGATATCAGGCAGACTTTCGCGACAGGTCAGGTTCTTGCCATCTCCTGGAATCAGAAAACCTGCGTTACGGAGGGCTTGTGCCGCCCGTGTGGGGTTAAGGCCTTTACAGACTTCGTCTTTCCACATCTCTGGCAGGATAAGATAGTGCCAGACTGTCTCACCATTGGTGGAGACCCTGCGCCTGAAACCGACCCTATTGATAATGCGCTGGTTTTCCTGAACCGGAGTGAGCGTATCAGTCTGGCTGTCACGCTCCAGGCATTCAAAGCGGCTTGAGCCATGGGCTTCCAGAAACGCCCTTACCTGTTTGACTGCCTGACTATCTTCGCCTGCACCTGTGCTGCCCCTTTCTGCCAGCCAGGCCCTGAAACAAACACCTGCGGCCCATAAGGCATTACCCCGTTCCCAGGGCACCACACCATAGGCACAAGCCAGTTCCCCTCCGGCCGCTGCCAAAGCAAAGCGGGATGCTACACTCCTGACCTGTCCATCAGCCTGCGCCGGGACGTGCTCACTTTCAAAGCGTTTGCGGGTGGCATTGATGACGTCATTCAATTGTTCCGGGTTCTCAGAACGTTCATCCACGAGCCGCTTAAGGAAGGCGCGCGCAGCGGTGCCGTAATAGAGCTTACAAGCCGCGGCCAGATGCCGGGAAAGTGCTGCACCATCTTCCTTATCGTGCAACTTTTCATAAAGACCATGGCCATTTCCGGCATCCGCAGGAACATTGATGAGGCGCACCTGTTGTCCAGCCATGGTCCTTTGGTTGATCTCTCTCAGCTTATCTTCCAGCGTGACTTCGCCTGTAGACAGAAAGAGAGAGCGCCAGTTCCTGGGCGCGCGCGCATCTCCGTTACGGCTGGCCCGACTTTTCCCTACCCCGTTGGCCAGCATGTAAACAGTATCACCAACATCCCGGGCGTTACCCTGTCCCATTTCATCCAGAATGAGGATGGTATCGGAGGTTGCTGCAGCAACACCTTCCAGCCCATTGGCTGTAGCACGCCACGAGCGAACCTGCGTACCTTTCTCTCCACGCCCCCATACACTGCCGGCAGTATAGGCCGCTGTTGATTTGCCGACCTGAGACCCACCAACCAGATGGAAACCTCCAGAATCATATCCTGCAATATCAAGCAGGGGGCCAGAGAACGCTACTGACATAAAAAGCGTCAGTCTGCTGTTTCCAGATGCGTAAGCTGCAATGTTATCCTGCCAGTCTTCCAGCGATCTGGCCGGGCGATACTCCCGCATGCTGGTTGCTTGTGCAGATTGATAAGTGATGGCCCTGGCACCAGGACCAAAGGCTTCCCCTCCAGGCAAAATGAAAGCGTTACCTGCGGTGGTGGAGTGCCAGCCAGAGTGGTCAACACACTGGAGGCGTGTTTTGGTCGCAACCGCCGCGATGAACAGTTTCAGGTAACGAACAGCCGCAGGATTACAATTAAGCCCCATATCCTCCAGTTCGGCTGCAATATCCCGACCTTCCCCATGAACAAGCCGTTTAGGAATGGCCCACTGGTGCAGACGGCGGTCACGGTCATGCCAGCGGATAAGCAATCCCCAGCCAAAGCCTTCGCTATCGTTTGTTTCTGCAATAACCTCAAAAGAATTGCAGACCCAGACGGAACGAAAATGAGGCGTGTTATCTTCCGCATCTCCCTTTCTGGCCTTCACTTCTTCTTCAAAGTAGAGGCCATCCCGTTTCATGATAAATCCCGAAGGAAGCGTGACATTCTTTGTCGCAAGAGGGGCATTATCCAGAAGAGGCCGGAGAATTGCCAGGTCCTGCTTACTGCCTCCATCAGTCAGTTCCGGAGGGGTGTCGTCAGCAACATCCCAGCCTCGAGGAAAGCTCGCGGGTACAGAGACAAGCCGGATACAGGCCACGTTTATGGCTTTCAGTTCATCCTGAACACTATCGGCCCAGTGGGCTCCCGCTTCATCGTGATCCGGCCAGATCACCACGTCACGGCCTGAGAGAGGAGACCAGTCATTACTGGCCGCGGCTTTGCTTCCGCCCTGACTGGTCATGCAGATATAGTCAGGAAAAAGCCTCCGGGCGGCCTCAGCCGTTTTCTCACCTTCGAGAAGAAGGACAGGAACATCATCACCCGCTGCGGCAAGTTTCTCCAGACCATACAGACCGAGAGGCTTGTTGCCCTGTTTGAAGTGCCAGCCGGTTACATCGCGCTTTTTGCCATACCGATCAGTCCATATGCGGCGACCATAGGTGTAAGGCAGGACGTCTTTGCCCTTGTCCCGTTCAAAGCGAACACGAGCTGTCAGAGGACGACTTTCCGCGTCGCGATAGACCCATATGACCGCGGCTCCTGAAGGCATCTCTGGTTCTTCGGGAGCAGGACAAATGGGTTCCCAGAGTTCTTCTTTAGAGAGGGGCTGGCTATGTTTGTCAGCCGCGCGGCGTTCACTCTCAGTCAAAGGAGCAAAAGCAGTGGGGGTGAGGTTTGTTTCACTCATACATCGCCTCCCATACCGAGCATGGCACGCAGATGGCTGGCAGCTTCACTCTGGCTCATACCAAACAGGTAAGCCGCGAGCGAAACAGGATCTCCGCCACGGTCGCCAGTAGCAAAGTCCACCCATTTGCCGGTCTGTATATCAATGCGGAAAGACCCCGGACTACGGTCTGCGCGTAGTGGATTGCGGGCAACCCAATCCCGTCCCTGCCTGCGGCCATCAGGCAGCCAGCGAAGCAGGAGTGCGGCAAGACAGGAACGTGCTGCCTGATTGATCTGTTCAAAATGAACAGAAGAACTACGAAGGTGCCTGCTCATGCACAGCCCTCCGGGTTCAGGCCGGCAAGAGCAGTCTGTTCAGCTAATGAGGCCAGCAGCCCCTCTGCCATAAACTGAGCGGCATCCGCCAGAACACGTACTGCATCAGGTCCTGCACGCTCCATTTCACGACCAAGGATGAAACTAACTGCGGAAAAAGCAGCACACTGTTCAACAGACCCTCCGTTTTGTGTTGATGGTGGGTCTGTTGCAATCCAGCGCTGAAGTTTTTCCAGATAGTCCTGGGTGATGGAAGCCAGCATTTGCTGGCGCGCTTCCATAGTACTGGTCGTTGAGGCACTCATCCTTCACCTCCAGATCCATTGAACGTCGCCCGAAGAGCAAAGTGGTGGTGGTCAGCACGACTGAGGACTTTCTGTGTCAAAGTCAGAAAAACACTTTGTGCATCAGGAGCATCAAAGAAACATACTGGCTGACTGTTGATCAGTGTCGTGCGTAAAGGTTTTGATTGATTACTGTGAGTATGCGTCATGGGCTTTCTCCACGCGCAGTCCTTTTTGCCTGGACCCGTCAGGTAGTCAGTGAAACAAGAAGAAGACGCGCAAATCTTTACGGCTCGTCACTGCTCTGAATCGCCGGTTCTTTGTCAAAAGGGACTGGCGATTTTTTTATGTGCGAGTCTGTTTCAGGCGGTCGAAATAACGCTCGACACTGGCAAGTTTAATCCGTCGAGCCCGTCCGATTTTCACACTCTCAATTTTCCCGGAGTTGAGCAGCGCAAATAATGTCGTGCGGCCAATTCCATAAATTCGACAGACAACAGTCGGGCTTGCATATTCTGGCTGAATATCCGGAGGGCTCATGGCGCCCTCCGTGTCGTATTACGACCAGTCTGATGTTGGGCTTTAAGAGTTTCCGCCAGGGATGACAGAGACTCACCGGGAATAAACCACTGGCGACCAATACGTGATGCATCCAGAGAGCCATTGGCCAGTTTATAATAGAGACTGCTGAGCGAAATTTTCACACCCATCAGATTCAGCTGCCGACATGCGTCCGGCAACGAAAGAAAGTCATTCGTAGTCAATGGGATACACTCGTTTCTTATGTAGCTGACAAAAGAAACAGATGCAGTGCTGCGGCAGGAACCGGAAGAAGAGCTATCCTGTCTTACGTTGACGAATAGCCCCCTTTTCTTGTTACCTGTTATGCGAATAGCCGATGGGAAATCTCTATTCACCGCAGACTGAGAACCTTGACGGGCTCCCAAACTGCAATCCGTTCTGGATGAAAGGGCCGGGTGTTGACGCATCCGGCCTTTTTCTTTGCCCTTAGGGCCGTCTCTGCTCTTTGCGTTCTTCATGATGCTTGAAGAATTCCACAGACTGCCCTTCAGGACCAGATGCATGACACTGCCGACACTGACTGGAAGCCCTCCTGATAATGGGTCTGAAGGTGTGTCTCAGGAACCGAACCCTTTGTTTGCAACTTTGGCTCCTCAGACCCACCAATAAACAAAATTATCACGAAGCCGTGATTTAAATGTTTTAGTTCACTTTATCCTTTCGAATCAGAGTTTGTTCGCCAGTGTTCCAGCCCTCTCCACATTGCCTTCAGAATGAGAGGATGACCGACAGGAAGCGGTTCAGCTGTTCGGCCACAGGCAACATCATTGTCTGCTTTGAGCAAAGACTGACGTGCTGTTTCCATGGACGTACCAAGGTAAGCGGCAACCTGACGCAGATTAAGACCTTGCTGCCGGAGGGCCCTTGCCTGCTTTTGTAATTTTGGATCAGCAGAAGATACGCGAATACCCGGGACTGACACATATTCTGCACTCATCAGGCTTCCTCTGATATAGCGGCGCAACAATGTTCGGCCTCTTCTGCCAGCCATGAGAGAGCGGCACCTATTCCCAGCATTGTCAGACGTGGTGTCCCCTCATCATGCAGGCACTGGAAACTGAGTGCCTCCAGACAATGTGTGATGCACGAAAGACCGTGCGTTGCATCCTGTATGACCTTCATAGAGTCAGCTTTGATCTTGCCGGTCATCGCTTGCTGCCCTCCGCTGAAAGTCGAAGGGTAAAGCGCATCAGTGTGTTTGTTCTTCTCATGCACCAGCATGTCAGAGGCAGAAGCACGAACAGAGCCAGTTCTTTAAACAGAGGTTTCATGGTGCCAGCTCCTGCAAAGCTGTCCGGACACGAGAGACCGAGCGAATAAGCCACGAGAGACCATCACCCCATGCGACACAATCTGCTTTCTGAGGCTCTGTATCTGTATGTGAATAAAGCTGGTCCATCAGTAACAGCATTGCGTTCTCAATTTCATCAAGGGTATGCGCCTGCATCACTAAGATGCTGTCTGTCTGCTCACTCATGCCGTCACCTGCTCTTGCCTGAGATCGAGAAAGGCCCGGTCTAATTCTGAGTGAAGACGTGCGGCCCACTGCTGCAGCCATTCGAGCGGCAACGTGTCACGGCAAAGCGACATGCCATTAATAGCTTCTGCCATACCTGCCAGTTCACAACATACGCTGTGTACACTGTCCTGAAAGTCAGTGCTCACTGTGTTGCCCCTGCCTGGTATGAATGATGCGTGATTGTATGCTCTGGCTCTGCAACGCCATAAGCGGCCAGGATAAGCAGGCCGGCAGCTGCAAAAGCAGGCAGGGCGGCACGTAATAAACAGAATCCCATTGAGGGCGCAGGTGTGCTATTGGCGTTTTCAGCCATTGCCGAAGATCCTTTTCGGTTGTGGTCAGGCTGACTTCAGAAGGTTGTAGCTTTGAGGTCAGCCGCTATTGCTCTATATGTCACCATTCGATAACATGGTTACAACTTAATAACCACGATTATATAATGTCAAGGTGATAATATGATAACAGGGGCACAATTAAGGATGGCGCGGTCTGCTCTTAAATTAGGCGTCCGAGACCTTGCTGCATTAGCTAAAGTATCTCCTGCTACTATTACTAGAATTGAAGGAGATAATCCCGCTAACCTTTCCACTCTTGCTGCTATCCGCACAGCCTTAGAAGCCGCTGGCGTTGAGTTCATACCTGAGAACGGCGGTGGGGCCGGCGTGAGGATGAAGAAGGGATAAAAGATTGGCTAGCAACAAGATAAGGACTGCTCAGGCGGGGCTGGCTTACGTTACCTGGCAACTTGCCAGACGTGACTGGGCAGTATTACCTGCCTCAGGAACTAAAAAAGCGGCTACTCTTATCCAAATTAAAAAAGACGACTATCACCCGCCTCTCCTTGTTCAGTCCCGTGCATTTAGTGGGCAGAATGCTGTCAGTTTAGGTGAAAATATTACAGGCCCGGATCAGCTTCCTTTTGACTGGATGGCGATTACAATCAATGTGCGATCAGATACGCCTGCGTGCTTTTTGCTGAATCGACAGGACGTGATCGAGAGAATGAAAAAAGACCCTGGAGGCCCATGCTACTGGGTAGACCCTCCCCGATACATCGATCAAAAATACAAAGAACGATGGGACGAAATCAACGAGGACAACCCATAGAACTCTAATCCTGATGCCCTGCAATAGATATTATGGTGCTCCCTTCCACTCGTACGAAAATAATGCAGCATCAAACTCCGGGACCAAACACCCAGCTGGTTAAGCCGTTTAATTTGGCATCTGTTTCTAGTTTTACGTCTCGGAAAAATATCGTTGTTCTTGACGCGGCTCGCCAGAAAAGCCAGTCATGAACGATGGATACCATTAGCCTCCTCGCTCTGCTGCTGACGCTCTCAGCAGGGTTCAGTATTCTTAATCATCACACGTTTCGCCTTCCTGTGACAATTGGCGTGCTGGTCTTCTCATTACTGGCTTCGCTACTGATTATGGTCCTGAATCCATTGATGCCGGCCTATGACCTTCAGGCTCTCCCGCGATCGGTTCTCGGAGCGATCAATCTCCCCACGACCCTTCTGAATGGCGCGTTGTCCCTACTTCTGTTTGCCGGGGCCACTCAGGTAGACGTCGGACACCTGCGCGTAAAGCTGGCCTCTGTGGCTGCTCTCTCTGTTCTGGGAACCGTTCTGGCTGTTGCCTTTTTGGCGATAGCAGCATGGTACGTATTTCCTCTTCTGGGCCATGCCATTCCTTTCACGTGGTGCATCGTCCTTGGGGCTATCCTCGCGCCGACTGATCCCGTTTCGGTTGTCGGCATGCTGAAACGTCTTGGATTACCCGGCCCGCTTCAGGCTGTTTTCGCAGGGGAAAGCCTGTTCAATGACGGCGTGGGCGTGGTGATTTTCGGCGTCACGATAGGACTCGCGACCGGGGACAGTCAGGGAGTGACCGCCTCTGAGATTGCTCTGAGTTTCTGCCGAGAAGCGATCGGTGGCGGTCTGCTAGGCGCACTGACTGGATGGATTGCGCTTCGTGTGCTCAAGGGGCAGCGAGACTCACACATAGACCTGCTTACATCATTGGCTCTTGCGACCGGAACTTTCAGTATTGCCAATCAGCTTGGCATGTCAGGTGCGATTGCCGTGGTGGTGGCAGGACTGTGTTTTGGCACAAGCTATAGTCATTCCGTTTTCGATGAGACGTCTCGCAAAGAACTCGATGTCGCATGGACACTAATTGACGAGGTGCTCAATGTCATGCTGTTCATGCTGATTGGCTTTGAACTTATTGAGATCACTCCGCATCTGTTTACAGTGCTGGCGACACTTGCTGTGATCCCACTCTCCATTGCCGTGCGGGCATCGAGCGTGCTGTTTTCAACGCTTCCCGTTCATCTCAGACAATGGGAGCGAGGCCGTGTTCTTAGTATTCTGACCTGGGGCGGTCTGCGTGGCGGCATCTCGGTTTCGCTGGCGCTTGGATTGCCTCCCGGAGAGATGCGCGAGTTGCTGCTACCTGTCTGTTATGGCGTGGTGGTGTTTACGATCATCGTACAGGGCCTAACCATGGAGCGACTTACCCGCAAACTCTATCCTGCTTCTGATGCCGCCAGCTAAAACCGAGAGTAAGTAGAATGGTGGGGCGAGACAGAGGTAGGTTCTCCATGCTTTCAATACTGTTTCTATAAAGCCCCCCTCACCTTCATAACTGTTGCCGGTGAAACACCAGCCATCCTGGCTACCTGGCGCAACGACATACGTGCCCCTTCCGGTGTATTCAGTATACGCTCTACCTCTGCCCTACGCTTGCTGGCAGTGTTCAGAATGAACGGAGGGGGTGAGGCAAAGCCCGGTCTCTCGCTATTCCCCATATCTGGGGCTTCTGAGGTGGCGCGGTTTCCAGAGTCACCCATGTTTCCATCAGAGGTGACCGGAGATCCCCGGTCAGGGGAAATATCCCCAGAGGCAGGATCTGGCCTTTGGGAGTTTTCCGCCGCATGCAGTCGTTCCAGATCCCGCAGGATGGCAGCACTGTCATTGTATGTGCCCTGACTGGCTTCCTGAAAGCGGAGACGGATAATTACGTCCGAGAGGTCGCGGGCCGCAATTTCTTCGTTAATCAGATCACCTAAAGCCCATCTGCGAAAGTCAGCCCCCTGGCTGAGGTAGTTATACTGATTGTTGTTGTCCGCTATGTTCCGGTCATCGTACAGCTTCTCCCAATACTCATATTCCGCGATGGCATCAGGAATAGTATCTGGCCAGGGCCTGACCGTAGCGAGAGCCGCACGGACGCGAATACTTGGGCTGAAATGCTCACCATCCCATGTGTCCCCTTTGCCAGGATCGCCTGCCTTGTGGAAGGGCTTGATCACAGCATCGTAGGCTTTCTCTTCGACGGTATATTCAAATACAGCCTCTTCCGAGCCGTAGCGTGCCAGCACCTCATCTATCCTGACTCGGTTAGCTATACGCCATGCTGCACGTTTCTTCTCCTCCGCACGGGCATAGGCGCGCTGATGTGCCGGATTGTTCATATCATAGAAGGTGAAACCACCTGCGGCGGGCTGAGGTTCGTCGTCCAGATACCCCTCCGAGAGAAGCAGATCAGGCACATCCGCCAGTGAGTAACCATACGGCTGAACCAGTGCTTCAGCTCTGTTACGCGCTGCGCCCTGTTCTCCGGCATCTCCCTGTTCAGCCAGTGCCCATATTTTTGCTAGACGATCGAGATTAAGTTTGTGCTTCTGCTGTCCGACCATCTGTTTTGCCTATACTGTTCAAAATGAACATTAGGAGTGACTTACAACAGGTACAAGCGGGGTGTTCATATTGAACAGAGAGTAACATCACCAGGAGCGGTGTTGATTTTGTGAGAGCTTCCCTTCAATCATTGAAATGACACCACGACCTGAATGCATCAGATAAAGCAGTCGGGAAATTCACCGACTGGTATATTTCTGGCGCTCTGATTTGCTCCCCGAAGTTCTATAAGGCGCGGACCCGATTTAAGGGGGAAACCTCTATAGGGGCGGCCGGTCACTGGTAGATTGTAAACGAAAGTTCGCTTGCAAGTGTCCCATACTGTGACCATATTTAGGTTATGGCTTGGGGTTGCCTTTCTCCGGTCGGCCTGATAACCCCGCAAAATTGTGACTATCGCTACCCTGAAGCTGTTTGCTCCGGCTCCGAAGAGTGTGCCAGTCTGTCTCTGTATGGTTCTCTGTGTCCGCTAACTTTAACCGGGAGGAATAAAATGTCAGAAACTATCTCTCGCGAATATGTTGGAGATCATGAAGAGCGTCTAACTGCCGATTATAAAAAAGCAGAACACGAAGCAAAAACACTTCTTGAAAAATACAACATAACCAAAGCACCAATTGACCCTGAAAGTTTAGCCGAAGCTGAAGGGCTTGATGTTGTGTATTCAAAGTTCAAACCAGAAATAAGCAAGAAAATATCTGGCTATATAGATATTAAACAAAAAAAAATTGTTATAAATAAAGATATATCCCCTAACAGAATGGGCTTCACTATAGCCCATGAGTTAGCTCATTACCTTTTGCATAGGACTTGGGCACTATCAAACCACTATAAAGTAATGCCTAGATCAAATACATATGGAGGAAGGAAGCCTGCTCAAGAACAAGAGGCTGATGCTTTTGCTTCTCACCTTTTAGTTCCACGTGATATTTTAAAGCTATATAAAAATTATGCTTCAAACCAAGAGTTGGCTCGTATGTTTGCTGTATCAGAAGATGTAATTATGCACGCCAGTAAATGGCTCTAAATGGTCAATGATAAATACTGCCTCCGATAAAGATATACCCCTTGATGATGATATGCCTTTTGACGGAGGTATATCTCTAGATGAAGCCGAACAAGGACAAACGGGGGAAGAAAACGATCATAATAGTCAAAAAGACTCTCTCTACCAAGGTGCTAGTAGCGAACAGGTGGAATTATTCGGTCGTCAGAAATTTTTTGAATTAAGAGAGAGTTGGTCATCTATAATAATAATTTGGATTTTTATATTAATATTATTCAATATATCTCTCACTTTTCTTATAGGGTGGGGAGGTTTAAACTTTAAGAGTTATAAGTGGTTCATCAATTCAATTACTCTTGAGACATTTCTTCAAATTGTTGGCCTTGGGTATATCGCTGTTAAATATTTATTCTCAGATGGCAAAACAAAAAGCTAGATTTACATAAATCTTTATTAAACACGCATTATTTACACGTAATCCTGCCGGTAGTCAGTTCTGTATGTAAAGATTCAGTTATTCGTATTTTCCGAATAACTGCCTCATCACCCGCGCACGGAGGGCCTCAAAGCGTTCTATCTGTGCTGGCGTTGGTTTGCGTGGGTAGTTCCGTCTTCTGGGTGGTGCGGTTTTCAGAACTACCTTTCCGCCGTTATCGTTTATCTGGTTAAGCCGTTTCATCATGCCCTGGCGTTGCTCTGACTTCATCTCTCTCTGTTCCTGTTATTCATAGCATCAGCAAAGCCCCGCCAGTGCTCAAGGCCGCGCCACAAGCCGCGCATGGCTATGGAGTGACCAGCCGGCAAAGGCTCAGGTGTTCTGCTTTTTTCACTTGTAAGTCTGTCAGATTTGAACAGGGCAGAACGTGCGGTCTCCATTGAAATACCGAAGCATTTTGCAATGTCCTTAAGATTGGACCCGCGTGCCCTCATCTTACGGACAGCACGCTGCAAGTCCTGATTGTCAGAGGAAAGATGCGGCTTTTCGTGCTGCTCTTGTCTGTAACCCTTTGTTTTTACGTGATGGCCCAAATCTGGACCATCTTTTGCAGTAGCTGAATGAATGATCATAGCGGCTGCACCTCAATGACAGTCATGCTCTGAGGCCCGTAACGGCGTGTCAGATGAGCATCGACAATCTGTGCATCATCCTTCCACATGATACCATTTAAAGCATCAGCGGCGGTCTTCATCTGGTTGTCTATATCTGGTCTGCTGACAGGCAATATATGACCGGCAAGAGCCTGAAAGCGTTTGCGCCTGCTCCATGATGGCGGTGGCTCTATGCTGATTTGCAAAGACACACAAAGCGGCCCCATCAGGCAGGGCTTGCCGATCTGCTCTATAGCGTGACGTTGTATGTGCTTCTCAGCCTGCACCGTCTTTGCATCTGTGTAGGTGCGGCCATTGCCAAAACGTGGTCTGCCCTTAGCCCGTAAAAGGCCCGGTATGGTGACACGATAAGAGGTTTCAGAAGCTGTTTTTTCCATGCCTGAATGATAGTACAAAACCCGCTTCTTGTACAGAAAAACGGCAGTTTTCTGCGGTTATAACAAATCGTTATTAATGCGCTGTGTCGTATTTATTCAGGCAAGCCCTCCGGGGTATTCAATCGTGCCCGGAGGGGTGTGCAATTCTGCATAAGCCCTAAGATATGAGGAATTAACCGAGGGCATTGCTGTAACAGCAATGCCTGCTGAGGTTTCCTCGTAAAAGAAGTTTCGCGCAGCAGCAGCGCATAAAGAGTGTTTCGCGGTGCTTCGCCGCAAAACCTCGCCCTGTGTTGCAAAGGTCCAGATGCCCGATACTACCGGCTTCCCGGTATTTAAGTGCACATTACGCGCGCACGCGCACGCGAGGACACCACACACCACCAAGGGCCCGCATAATAAGCGGCCCCGAGGATACGCGCACGCGCGAGAGGCATAGGCTCCGACTATCGTTATTGGCGACAGTGGACCGCCAGCAAACGGAATGTGAGGATTATTGGGAAGTTAGCGCGTCCGAAATTCGGGCGCACAAAATTTTGCAGATTTCAGCCAGGGCCACCGACATCCCGGTAGTTTCGGAAACTGTGCAGTTCTGCATAGTTTCTAATTCCGATGCGGGAAATCCCGCTTCGCTTGACAGTCTGGGGGATATTCCCCTGACCTCCAGTTTGCTTTCCCGATCTGGAAAGCAGAGGGAGCTACTGACTGGCGGCTATGGGGGAGAGGCGGACTGTCGGCTTTGCGGCCAAACTCTTGGGAGCGGACGTCTGCGCCAATCCCGGAGCGGTTCAGTGCGCTATGTGGTCGGTGACCTTAACGCATACGCCGTAGAGCTATCAGCGCGCGATGACGGCATCTTCCGCCTCCCCGCGCAATCGCTCTATTGCCCGAGTATAGATTCCAACCTATATGGGGTGGAAGGGGCAAAAAGCCTGAGTCCCGTAGAAAAGGCAGATAAGATGGGCCATAGCCTGAGCGATATTATCACCGCGCTTCCTCCCGAAGAGCAAACGTTCATCGATGGCAGCTGTCAGGATATGAAGCAAACAGAGGAAGGCTTGTGCGAGCTACGGCAGATTGCAGGCAAGGCCCAAGCGGAGATTGCTTCTACCCTCAATATCAAGCAGCCTTCGGTTTCTCAGATTGAGCAACAGACTGATATGTACCTCTCCATGCTTCGCAGCTATGTTGAAACCGTGGGAGGAGAACTTCAACTGACGGTAAAGCTACTGCACATGCCCGTCTTGCGGATTCATCAGTTGGACGATGCCGGTGCTCCTCCGCAGGCTGCGGCCCGTAGCCGTCGCACGCAAGCGCAGATCGGCGGTCGCCGTGGGCGCTAGTTATCCAACGAGGATCATCCTGGCGTTTCGAAGCGGCGGCGTCTGTGCCTTCCCGAAGTGCGGCAAGCATCTCACCTACGACGCTCAGGTGGGAGACGACACCTATGTCGGCGAGGCGGCGCACATTCGTGGCGAGAAACCGACCGCTGCCCGCTATGACGCCTCGATGACCAATGAGGAGCGCGATAACGTTCGAAACCTTATCTATCTTTGCACCGATCACCACACGATCATCGACAAGGTCGAGGCTGATTGGCCGACCGCGTCCCTACTGCAACTGAAGGAAAGCCACGAAAATCAAGTCCGCCAAGCCATGGAAGAGGCTTTTACGGACGTCGCCTTTCCCGAATTGCAGAACGCCGTCTCCTGGGTTGCGAGCCAAGCGCCAGCCCCGAACGGCTCTTTTGATCTCCTCGCGCCCGACGAGAAGATCAAAAAGAACGCGCTCTCGAATGGATCTCGCCACATCATCGCTGCCGGCCTGACCTCGCGAACCACTGTTGGCGATTATGTCGAGGCTGAAGCGCAACTCGATCCCGACTTTCCTGAGCGGCTGAAGGCCGGCTTCCTCGAAGAATATTATGCTCGCCGGAAAGAGGGCTATAAGGGCGACGAGCTTTTCGAGTTAATGTGTGCCTTTGCCCAGCGCGGTCTGCGTCGACAAGCCGACAAGACCGCAGGCATCGCCGTTCTGATCTATCTCTTCGAAATCTGCGACGTGTTTGAGAAATGATTCTTCCGACCAAACATATCCCGCAGAACGAGGCGCTGATCGGCGTCGGCGCCACGCTGCTCGCGCATCTGAGCATGCCCATGACCGTTTCGGGCCTATGGGAGCGTCTGCGCACGGAACCGAACGTCGGAAACTTCGAGCGGTTCGTGCTGGCCTCGAACCTCCTCTTTCTGATTGGTGCGATCGAGATCCGGGACGGCCTTATCGTCAGGACCGCCTCATGATCAGAGCCGTCCGCGCCAACCAGAAAGGCTTTCACACCGCGCTCCTACAGCCGGGAGTCAATCTTATCCTAGCCGACCGATCCACCTTGGCCGGTGACAAGGACACTACGAACGCCCTAGGCAAATCGACGCTCATCGAGATCATCGATTTCTGCCTCGCCAGCAATACCTCACCCGGAAAAGGGCTTCGCATCGAGGCTTTGCAGGGGTGGTCGTTCACGCTGGAACTCTCCCTGTTCGGCCGCGAGGTCACCGTGACGCGAGCGACCGATACACCCGGATTCTTCGCGATCGAAGGAGCCACCGACGACTGGCCCGTCCGGCCAACGCCGAACAAGGAAGGCGTTCCGGGTCTCGACGCCAAGAAATGGCGAGCCGTTCTTGCTTGGGCCCTATTCGGTATTAGCGATCTGTCGGCGGAATCCGGATACAAGCCTTCGGCGCGGTCGCTGCTTTCCTATTTCGTGCGCAACCAGACAGCCGCCTACAACACCCCCTTCAAGCATTTCGACAATCAGAAGACTTGGGACATTCAGGTCCATAATGCTTTCCTCCTTGGCTTGAATTGGGAGAAGGCCGCGATCTGGCAGCAGCTCAAAGACCAAAAGAACGCGCTCGATGCGCTCAAACAGGCGATCAAGACCGGAGCCGTCGACGGCGAACTGGCCTCGCTCGGTGAACTCGAAGCCGAGCGCCTGCGCCTTGCAACCCAGCTAGAGCGTGAACGCGAGGCGCTGTCGAATTTTCGCGTTCTTCCGCAGTACCGTGAAATCGAGACTCAGGCGAACCTTCTGACCAGCAGAATCCATGGCCTGGTCAACGGCAATATCGTGGATAAGCGCCGGCTCGGTCGCTACCGTGACTCGTTGGTGAGCGAGGACGCTCCGACCGAAGACCGTCTGGAAGCTCTTTACGGCGAGGCGGGCATCGCCCTGCCTGGCGCCGTCAAGAAGACGCTGGCAGATGCGCGGGCATTCAATGCCCAGATCATCGCCAATCGCCGTAAGTTCATCGCCGGTGAGATTGCCGCGCTGGAAGCTGCCATCACCAAGCGTGAGACAGACATCGCGATCCTTACGGATATCCGTGCAAACTACCTCAGTGCGCTTGTCGGACAGGGCGCGCTGGAGGAACTGATGCAGTTACAGGAGTTGCATGCAGCCACCCGGCTGAAGGTTGACGAACTGATCAACAGGATCACCCAGCTTCGTCAGATGAGCACCAAGGCGGACACGATCAAGGTCGAGACCGTTGAGCTGAAACGCGCCACGACCCTCGACTATGAAGAGCGGCGTGCGCTGTGGTCACAAGCGCTCAGCCTCTTCTCGGAGTTCTCGGAGAGCCTCTACAAGTCGCCCGGCCGCCTGGTCATCGATATCGATGATACCGGCTACAAATTCGACGTCGAGATCGCAGGCAGTCCGAGCGAGGGCATCAGCAAGATGAAAATCTTCTGCTACGATCTCATGCTGATCTCGTACGCACGCCAGCGTGGTCTCGGAATCGACTTCTTGATCCACGACAGCACGATTTTCGACGGTGTTGACCCGCGGCAGCGCGCCCGTGCTTTGGAACTTGCCGCCGCGATGGCTGCAAAACACGGCTTTCAGTACATCTGCACACTCAACACCGACATGGTTCCGGTCAGCGACTTCACGTCAGGCTTTGATTACGAGAGCCTCGTTCGTCTCCGGCTCACCGATACTGATCCGACCGGAAGCCTCCTTGGGTTCCGTTATTGAGCGGGGACGATATGAAGCACGATCACGCCCATAGGGCGTCCCCAGCGTGAGATCTGTGCCGTTCACCCGACCCACGCTGATCGCCGCCGTTGAGTTGTTGGGGCAACACAGCCAGGCACGGTTCAACCAGATGGTCCTTCGCCTCGGCCTTGAGGACGAGATTTCCTCCAGCACCTCCTTGAGCGTCGCCAACAAGTGCGCCCTGCTGGGTCGGATTATTGTGCAACGAGCCGAGGCCGAGTTGGACACGCTCCAAGGCAGCATGACCTTGGGCGAGGCTGTGATCCGGCAAGCCGCGTACCTAACGCAACAACACGCTACGCACGCCCTGCAAACGGCCTTCGCACGTGGCCTTGCGCGCGATGGATACGTTTTGACGTGGGACGACTCCGGGCAAAACGCGTCCATCCGTGCGGCACTGCCCAGCGATATCCAGCTCCCCCAAACGGACGACGAGGTGCATCAGCTTCTCAAGTTCTTCGACTTCACAACTCCTCTCGGTCATCTTGACCAAGCCGTCGAAGCACATACCCGCGGTGATTGGGCTGCTTGCAACAGCCAACTCCGGACCTTCCTAGAGAGTCTGTTCGACGATATCGCGCGCAACATGCGACCGCAGGAAGCGGGTCAACGGCCCAGTTCAGAAAACCGGCGTGCCTTGCTAGCAGAAATCGGCTTCCTTGCCACTGATCGCAACGAGTGGACCCAAGACGGCAAGAATTACGTCAACGGCCTCTTCAAAATGCTGCATACCGAGGGTTCGCATCCAGGCCTCTCGGATGAAGACCACAGCACCTTCCGCCTGCATGTTGTTCTCGTCACCGCCAGAACATTCCTACGGCGGCTCGCTTACAGTCGACAAGGCCAATCATCTGTATGGCTATAACAGCCCGCTGCCACCGTAGCGCGAGAAAGACCGGTCCAAGTTTGGACGCATCTCCTTTACGGAGACGCAGATACCGAGATCCCGGTATCCCCAAGTTTGCCCCCCCCCCTCAACAGAAAGGGATGATAGGTATCTAACGCCAGATTTGGCGCTTGCCTCATTAGCGAAAACACTCCGCCGAACCTTACCTAAAAAACAAGAAAAACACCCTCTGTTTGCTCCATGCTGTAACTGGTTTTTTTGTGAGCGGAGGGATTTTGTCGAATAAACGGCGGTTTCCTGGGGTTTCGTTGATCTTCCCCGGTTACACTGGTTACATGGGAAATTTTGAAAATGTAACCGCTCTTATATCAAAAAAATGGCTGTTTTCTGCTGATTTTTCCAGTCGGTTACACGGTTACACTGGTTACACGCAAAAAACACAAGGTGGAATGACGTTCGGGGCAGAGCGATAATCTTACCCCTCTTAAAAGGCTACGAGGCGGCGTATTACCACCCCATAGATGGGAGCGTTCTCTTATCCTGATCTTGGCAGCATAGCAGATGAAGAATGACACAATACGCGCGCGCGAGGCATAGGGCGTTCGGGCTTTTGCGCCAGATTAGCGCAAATGGTGGACCGCCTTTCCCGCGCTTGGATTTTATAACATGGGAATTTCCCATGTTTTGAGTGGGGTGGCAATTCTGCACAAGCCCCCCCATGACCGTTCTTCAGATGTGAGGAGCGCACAAGGGGGCGCAACCGATGTACCCCCCCCCCTCGGTTTTTGTTGACAAATGTTGACATTCAAAACGCGGAAAACGTAATTAATTACACAGTACGCGGCCAATGACACTCATATAGGAAGCATTATTTTTTAAGTCTGTAGGCGGGTATGGAGGGAAGCGGAAAGTCCACCTGTCTTCTTCTCAGCCATTTACCTTTCTGTAACTGTCATAGTCTGACTATGTGCCCTGATCATAGCACTACATTATTTTTTATTATTCCTCCCATGATATGACTCTCAATCACAAAGGAACATGACATGAATTACGACTTAGAGATGGCGCGATGGACTGCAGCAGAAGCCGAACGAAAACTGGAAAGTCTGCGGCGCGAACGACAATACGCGCAAGATGCCGCGTACACGGCCTACATGAAAGACAGTAACAAAGTCGATCGCGCACAAGACGAATGCGACGAAGCCTTGGCAAGGCTCATTAAGATTAAAGAATTCGTCGACGCCCAGAATCAAGTAATCAGCAGTCTTAAAAACATCCTTCTTCCCTTACAAAAAGCAGCCCAAAATATTCCCGCTCCCAATACCCCCATCGATAATAGCCAATTGAATTCCATTCTCAAACATAACCAGCAAGAATTGGAAGTCGTTCGGGAAAAAGAAAAAGACTCCAAGAAAGCATTGGACACTATCAATAATGGCCTAGCATACAACGATATCGAAATAGATGCCGAATTGGCCGCTCATCAAGCACTTACCATGGTGATTATCAATACCATTACAGGCCAAAACCAAGGCATGCCTTACACGAAAAATACATCAATCGAAGAAATTGAGTGCATCAACAAACAACAATACCATATTTTTTACGATATTCACCTTCAATCAAAGGGTATTCCTGCCAATGATCCACGTTACAAGGACTATTCAGCCTTAATTGCGCATCAGGCTAAGAAACAAAAACGTGGAATTTTCCAACGTCTTTTTCGTAAATAAAATTTCAACGTACGGAGATATATGAATGACCCCCGAACAAAAAAGACATCATGACAAAGCAAAAGAACGTACCCGACAGGCGGTAATTCTTGCCGAAAAGCTGGAAGCTACGGCAGTTGCTAACACCACCACCATTAATACACTTAAATCCAACATAAAAAAACTTAAAGAAAACGCAAAAGAATACAAAGAACGTCCCGACAACCCTGCGCCCATTCGCGAACACATCCGCGCCACCGTCCAATCCATTGAAGAAAGCGCGAAAAGAAATTGTAAATACATCCAACAATACAACACACGCATGGAGGAAGATAAAAAGGTGCGCGAACACTATACGTCTGCCACGGTGGAAATCATCGTCCAAAAAGATGCCCACCGTAAAATGATTGACGCATGGAAAAACAACACACCCGTCGACCCGTGGGGGTATGATACTACAAAATATACCCCTGACAGTTGGGGGGCATATATACGTGGCGCAATCAACCTTATTGCCGCCGTGAAAGTTGGGCGCCACAAAAAATAATACAGTGCTATGCCCCGGATCATTCCGCACGGACTGGGCCGGACGCTCAATAGTCAGGACCGAGCGCTCGATCGGGGACTACGATACCCTGTTCGACCCGATCCGGACTGCACGACACGAGAAGGACGGCAAACAATTGGGTGATCCGGCGAAACTCGCCACCGCAGTGCTTCAGCTCATTGGGTCGGACACGCCTCCACCGCAGCTCCTTTTGGGAAGCGATGCTCTGCAACTGGTTCGTGCACGGCTCTCTCGTCTGGAAAAGGAAATTACAGATTGGGAAGAATTAACCCGCTCGACAGACGGCTGATTTTTGCGGAAAGCTTTGGTGGATGTCAGTAGGCAGATTTTCTGAAAACGACATGGCGAACTGTATCGCATTGCCCGTCGCGGAGGGCGATGTGTATGCGAAGAAAACCATCACTCATTGAATTTTTAATTTCTCAGAAAATACAAAAAATTATTAAAAAACAAGACAATATAAAAATTTACGATGCACGAAATTTATTGCTTTCGTACTACACTTCGTCTTCTGCTAAGATTGTATCAGCCTAATCATTGAGGAAAAATATGGGCGGGTTCAATTCAGGCAGAAAGAGAAAGCGTAATTACGTCGGTATATATCCTAAGCTAAAGGCTTCTGACCTTAGCGTCTCTGGAGTGTTTAACTTACCGGAGGGAGCTGAAGGCGTCATATCATGGGCAGGCTTTTACAAAGGAAAAGCATTAGTCAGTAAGCAATCAGGCCTTATTGTCCTGAATATTAGTGCAGAGCAGCGAGCTGACACACAACTCTGTATCAGACATAGCAAAACTGCCTGCAATTATGGAGGACACAGAACATGGCTCCATTGTCCCTATTGCCAGAAGCGTGTGACGTTCCTGAATAGTGTTTCTGAATATGGCTATCTTGGCTGCAATAGTTGCCTCAAGCTAACCTATCTGTCACGCAATGGTGACGTCATAGACCGCTTACATACCCGCATAGACCGCAATGATAAAAAGCTTTCACGCCTGGGCAAGAAAGCACACAAGCGCACTATCGAGAGAATATGCAGCATCCTGATGCGGGATGAAATTGAACTCGAATGGCGAATAGAAAAACGCTGGCTGTATCCTCAGTTGCCTGCATCATTCTATCAGGACTATGGAGAGCTCTTGTCGTCGACTGAAGAAAACTGAAACCTTAATTTTAAACTCTCAGAGTAAAGTCGGAAGCCCCTCCGGGTATTCCCCGGGAAAACAAACCCGAAGCTGTATCAGAATACGCATTACGCAACTTTTGCTGACGGTCTCTCCTCCCCTCTCAATGCCATAAACAAGAAGCCATTCCACTCTGTATATTTTTACAATACAGAACTGGCCGACCTGGACGACCACGCTTTGAGAAGGTCGGCCAGACAGCGATGAGCAAAAATCGGCAGTTTTCCTGGGGTTATGACTGAGTGTCCGACCTGTCCGACCTGGACGACCGAAAAACATAAAGTCAGACTGCTTTATCGGCCTGTGCAGAACTCATCCCAGGCCTCCATGAGCCCACGGCGTTTCTCAAGTAAGTCACCTCTCCGGTAAGCAGCCTCAACCTTATTTTTTATTTCATGAGCGAGAGCCATTTCAGCAACCTCGGGAGAGAAATCGGTTTTTTCGGAAACCCAGTCCCGAAACGTGGATCTCAAGCCGTGAACAGTTACGTCCTTTGTTGCTGCTGCTTCATGCAGGGCTTCTGATATCGCAACGTCAGACAATGTTTTGCCGATCCTCTGACCAGGAAATACCCAGTCACCATTTCCTCTGTCACGCAAAGGCAAAAGCGACTTCAGAATACTGATTGCGCTATCAGTGAGCGGAACGGTGTGAGCACGCTTCATTTTCATGCGATGTGCCGGAATAGACCAAAGCTTATTATCAAGGTCAATTTCGCTCCATGGAGTTGCCCGCACAACACCAGGACGAAGAACTGTCAGACAATTAAAACGAACAGCTTTAGCAGGGACTCCAGGCATACTCTCAAGTATGCTCATGACCTTTTCGATCTGATCATAATGAACAGCACGATAGTGCTGAACATCCTTTATTTTTGAGGCCTGCGGCAAACGCGGCTCAAGATGACCATTCCAGCGAGCAGGATTATTGTGCTCATACCAGCCATGAGCCTTCGCGTAGTCGAAGATTTTTTCTATTCTTCCCCTGATGCGCGTAGCTGTCTCAGTTATATCCCGCCATATTTTATTGAGGATCTGAAAGACGTCATCATCGGAGACTTCGCAAACAGCTTTTTTTCCAATAGCCGGAAATACATGGTTCTGCAGAGAGTTTCTCCATGTAGCGGCACCCTTCTTATCTTTCCATTGTCCTTTGTGTTCTTCGATATACCTCAGAGCAACCTCTTTAAAACTCATTGATGCTGCTGCTTTTGCGATACGTTCACGATGCTCTTTTTTTCGTTGAGTAATGGGATCAATGCCATGATAAACCAACGACAGAATTTTCACCGCTTTCTCACGTGCTTCTTTGAGCGTGATGATTCTGGTGGATCCTATTCCCATTTGTCTGCGCCGTCCCGTATCCGCGTCTGTGTATCTGACAGACCAGGAGCGTGAACGGCCTCCACTTTTTATCGTCAGCATAAGATTATTGCCATCACTGTATTTGCCGTCTGGCAGCGTTTCGACTTCCCTGACGGTCAAAGATTTCTTTACGACTCTGCTCATGGGAAGAGACGCTAACGTACATGAATTCAGTCCACCAAGGAGCCCCCCGAGAAGGTCTGATTTATGGCGAACTCTGGCGAACTATTACGAACTTAAATTTCGAAATATTATTTATTATTAATGGTTTTTTTGAACTATTACGAACTATGGCGAATGATTAAAGAATGGACTTCCCCTCCGCCATTTTCTTAAAAACTCAAATTTTCTAAAACTATTTTCTCAGCTTTTCTCTGTGCTGACGAAGATATTTTTTTGATTTTCATTCAGATCACACCGGATAGATGCACCCTGCGATATGCCCAGCATCGGACAATATTTTACTATTAAGAATACCCTCAAAACTCATCACATATAAATTTTTACTCTATAAAACTCTTTACCTTCACCTATAAAAAAACTACCATACTCATAATTAAAAATATTTATTCTCCAAAACCCCTTTATATTTTAGATGGATCACAATATGCGTGCTTTAATAAGTTTTTTCATTGTCATTATAGCTTATATCGCAAGTCAGATTTATTATTTTTTCGGCATGAAAAAACGATAAATACTTCTTCTTCACTTACACCCACCTCCCAGCCACAGCAGCTCTTGCCAGCAGGCCGGACATTCACGAGATGCAGACCGTACTCTGAAGCGGGAGGCTTCTGTTTTGTAAAAATAAAGTTCTCAAACAAAGGCGGTTATATTTTTCTAATCTGCTACGACATGAGCTGATATAAACAGCCCGGTTCCGATATATTTTACAACTACTCCGGCATAATATTCACCTCATCTTTGTTAACGCCGTAAACACATTTCTTATTTTTGTAAGCCTCTTCTGCCTGGTGGTAATGCCTGTCTGAAATGCCACCAACAACAAGAGCATTCATCGTTTTAAGGGAATACACCACATCAAGGTGTAATTTTGTGGTCAGTGCCAGTAAGGAGCTCCGACATACAGCGCTGCCCTCATGATAGATAATCAGAGTGTTTTTGCCTTTTTCATTCTCATGACCTGAACAGGCAGATAAAAGCCACAAAAACACAGCGCTGATCATACGACACTTCATAATATTCACCATCACTCAGGCATGACGCCACAGACATCAGCAAACAACAGGGCTTATCGCCCTGTGTTATAAAACGTACCTTTGTGTAGCCTCTGTTCAATTTCCTCAAGTGTTGTACCGGCTGTTTCAGGCACAAAAGCCCATACAAAAATAAAAGACAGCACATTAATCAGGCCAAAAAGCCAGAAGGTGCCTGTTGTACCAAGTGCATTCACAAGCGTTAATGTAACAAGCGATACAACAGTATCAGACAACCAGACAGTTGCGCTGGCCAGGCCCATCGCTTTACCGCGTATTTCGAGCGGAAACACCTCTGAGGCAATCAGCCAGACAGCGACGGACAAAGACCCGAAATTGAAAAAGATATAACCTAGCAAAGCAGCAAGCATTACCACCATACGCAAACCGGCAATCGGCGCTGAACTGAGAAAAATGCTGCCCAGAACAAAAAGAGATAAAGCTGCAAAAGGCAACATAACCAGCAGCATCCGGCGTCGCCCGACACGGTCAATCAGGGCAATACCCATCATGGTTGTAATGGTCGAGGTCAGACCAATGCCAACAGAGGTCAGCAGAGCAGCAGAACTCCCAAGTCCGGCCTGAGCCAGAATAATGGGGGCATAATAAACAACGACATTAGGCCCTGAGAGCTGAGAGAGCGCAGCAACCCCTAAAGCCGCGATAAGAGCCGGGCGAACCCATGCCTGCTTTAGTCCACTCCAGCCGCTCTCACCTGTCTGCTGCTCATGTGCGCTAAGCAGGTCATCCAGCTCCTGCCGAACCGGGTCATGATGCCCACGCAGACGATATAAAACAGCAATCGCCCGCTCCTCCTCATGATTATGAAGAAGCCAGCGGGGACTTTCCGGCAAGAAAAACATACCCAAAGCAAGCAGGGCTGCAGGTATAACCCCGAGGTTAAACATCGTGCGCCAGCAATCAGGTGGCCCGGCAAGCTCGTATCCGGTAAAAAATGCAACAAGCAAACCAAGGGAAAAAACCATCTGAAACAACGAGACGAGGCTGCCGCGTAATTCTGCCGGGGCAAGCTCAGCCACATAAACAGGGATAATTTGTGTCGTTGCCCCGACAGCGCCCCCCAGAAACAACCTGGCAATAATAAGTGTTGTCTGATCAGGTGCGAAACCACACCCGAGGGAAGCCGCTATAAAAACAGCCGCCGCACAGATTGTCGTAAGGCGACGACCATACCGGTCAGCCACCGGCCCGCTGATCAGAGCCCCCGCAACAGCACCCAGGTTAAGTGCGGCTGCTATCCACTCCTGCCCTGCCGTTGAAAGGGAAAAACTGCGCGTCACATAAATAAGGGCTGAGGCAATAATACCGGTGTCATACCCAAAAAGAAGCCCGCCAATGGCAGCAATTGCTGCTGCCATAATCACGTAACGCCGGGCCTCGCGTGAGCGGTCCTGAAGATGGGCAAACTGCGGAAGCAGTTTTCTGATACGTGCCCTGATTAAAGAGTGACGATTATGCTCCTCCTGAGAGGCCGGATGTGATGCGGGCATGACATGGCCTTTCAGTCAGATGAAACACCAAAAATCTCCTGAAGGGTGTTCACCATCGCATCTTCATTAAGTTTACGGCCCAGCCACAGCTCTGCACCGATAACACCCTGATTAACCAGCATACCAAGGCCATCCAGCGTTATGCAGCCACGTGATTTTGCCTCACGCAGAAATTTTGTTGCCGGTGGATTAGGGATAACATCTGCCACCACGACTCCCTGTGACAATGTGCCGAGATCAACAGGAGGCAGTGCCTCTTTATCTCCCAGGCCAATCGAGGTGGCATTAATCACCACATCGGCGCCCTCCGGCACGGCAATATCACCCGACCAGGCAACAGCTTTTGCTTCACTTTTTGTATTTTTACGAATCAGCTCAGCAATAGCTTCTGCTTTTTCAGGCTTACGGTTGGCGATGGTAATATGCTTTGCACCGGCAAGGCCAAGTTCAACAGCAATGGCACGCGCCGCACCACCTGCACCAAGCAGCAGAATTTTCTTACCTGAAGGGTCAGTCACTTTCTTTAAGGAAGCCAGAAAGCCCTTACCATCAGTATTATTGCCGGTCAGCTTACCGTCACGGATGCTCACGCAGTTGACCGCACCAATAATGCTGGCTGATTCTGCAACCTCATCAAGATATTTAATCACTTCAACTTTATGGGGCAGCGAGCAGTTAAAACCCACCCACTCCATCGCCAGTGCACCTTTTACTGCACCTTCAAGATTTTCAGCTTTTACGTCACAGTTGATATACCGTGCATCGATACCATCATGCGCATAGGCAGCTTCCATCATGGCTACAGTTGGGTTATCCGCGCAGGGAGTTGAAAAAGATCCTGTCAGGATGGCGCGGAAATTTCTGTCTGTCATGAGATCGCTCCGGAAAGGTTAAAACTGCAACTTAAACCCCGTATCGCAATACATGATGAGTATGATGTCAAATAATTGTCGAACACATCCTGTTGAGGCGTGCAACTTTTTCACCACATAACACAGAAAGATACAGACGGAATGAACATTGCACCATCGCAGGGCTTATTATCTGCCACACTTATTCTTGGTGGTGCACGATCAGGCAAAAGTCGCCATGCAGAAGCACTGATAACTGCCCTTCCCGCCCCCTGGATCTATATTGCCACCGGGAGGGCCTTTGACGATGAAATGCGTGAGCGGATTGGCCATCATCAGGCCAGCCGGGCTGATGGCTGGCTGACTGAAGAAGAGCCTCTGAATATTGCCGCCTGCTTTAATAAATATGCCGACAAACCAGTGCTGCTTGACTGCCTGACATTATGGCTGACCAACCTGATTCTCGATGGCTGCGATACAGCACTGGCTACCCGACAGCTCATTGAATCACTGAAAAATCGTAAGGCTCCAGCCGTGCTGGTTGGCAATGAGGTGGGGCTTGGCATTGTGCCTGAAAATAAACTCGCCCGTCGTTTCAGAGATGAAGCCGGTCTGCTGCATCAGCAACTCGCCTTACATGTTGGCAAAGTTTTATTTGTGGCTGCCGGCCTGCCACTGACACTGAAAGACCAGCAACATCAAAATACCGGCCCTTTAATGCCCTGAAGGGCAAACTGGCCTGTAATTCACCACACCGCAGACAGACAGGAATAAACCCGCAGCCTCATCTGTCGTGACAAAAACCCGATACACATGCGATTCCCGATATATCTTGACATTAGATATATCGGGATATATATCGAAAATCATGAAACACAGAAAAAGACACGCAGGCGGTCGTCACCGCCACCACATGTTCTCCCCTGAAGGCGCAGAGCGCGGACACGGGCGTCACCATCGCCATCATCATGGCCGCGGCCATGGCGGCAGCCACCGCGAAGGGCGCGCCAGACTGTTTGATTATGGCGAGATCCGCCTCCTCACTCTCAGCCTGATCGCTGAAAAACCAACCTATGGATATGAACTGATTAAAACGATTGAAGAGGCCTCAGGCGGCAGCTACACGCCCAGCCCGGGTGTTATCTACCCAACACTTACCTGGCTTGAAGAAGCCGGCTACATTCACCCCACAACCGATGAAGGGCGTAAAAATTACGGCATCACCCCTGAAGGGGCCGCTTTTCTGACAGCAAACCAGGCAGCTCTGGAGGAAATTCGTTCACGCAGCGGGTCAGATGAACATGGCAGACGCCGCGACCTCTCAACCCCACTGATGCGGGCCATGAAAAACCTTAAAACAGCTCTGCGCCTTCGCCTGCGTGATGGTGGCCTGGATATTGAAGCTGAGCAGAAAATTATCGCTTTACTGGATGAGGCTGCCCAGACTATCAGCCAGGCCTGACCTCTGCTCTACCATAAGCATATGCTTATACCTGCTGGTATGGACGTTACACTATTTTCTTCCTAGCATGGCACTGATTAACGACATTCTGTTCGTAAAACCCACTGCCGACGGGTCGTGTCACCCATGTTAAGGACCAGAGAAATGTCAGACCAACTTCTTAACGTCCAGCTTCTGATATCTGGCAAATGGCAGGATGCTGCCGATGGCCGGACCTTCCCTGTTCAGGACCCCGCAACAGGCGAAGTCATTGGCAAAGCGGCTTATGCTTCAAAGTCTGAGCTGGCTCTGGTCGCTGAGGGCGCGCAAAAAGGCTTTGCTGCATGGCGTGCTCTTTCCGCCTGGGACCGTTTTGTTATTATGCGTCGCGCTGCAGAATTACTGCGTGAGAGAGCAGAATCAATAGGCAGCATTCTCAGCCGTGAGCAGGGCAAACCGCTCGCCCAGGCTGTTATAGAAATACAGGCCGCAGCAAATGTTATCGAATATTTCGGTGAAGAAGGCCGCCGCCTTAATGACACGCTGGTACCAGCCCGCGAGGCTGACATTGAGCAGCGCGTGCTGCACCGCCCCGTTGGCGTTGTCGCTGCCTTCACACCATGGAACTTCCCGGTTAATCAGATTGCCCGTAAACTTGGCGCCGCACTGGGAGCCGGGTGCTCAGTTATTGTCAAAGCCCCTGAAGATACTCCGGCTTCTCCGGCTGAACTCCTGCGCACATTCCTCGATGCAGGTATTCCGGCAGGAGTTGTTTCCCTCGTTTATGGTAACCCTGCAGAAATTTCAGAATATCTGATTGCACATCCGGTTGTCAGAAAAATCTCCTTCACCGGGTCAACACCGGTCGGCAAACATCTGGCAGCCCTTGCCGGAGCACAGATGAAGCCCGTAACAATGGAGCTGGGAGGGCATGCTCCCGTTATCATCTGCGCCGATGCTGACCTGGATGCCGCGGCTGAACGCCTGTGCGCTGCCAAATTCCGCAATGCCGGGCAGGTATGTATTTCTCCGACACGCTTTATGGTCGACCGCACTGTCGTTAAAGCCTTCACTGAAAAACTTAAGGCTCGCATGAGCGCACTTAAAACAGGGCGCGGCCTTGATGCTGGTGTAACCCTGGGCCCGCTGGTTAATGAGCGTCGTCTTAACGCCATTAAAGAACTTGTTGAAGATGCTCGTCAGCACGGTGCGACGATCTGGCAGCCTGATGTTTCACTGCCTTCATCTGGTTATTTTCACCCTCCGGTCCTGGTCATTAACCCGGAAGAAACTGCGCGCATCCTGCACGAGGAACCTTTTGGGCCCGTTATTATTCTCACAGAATTTACCACACTGGCAGAGGCTGTTGCTGAAGCAAACCGCCTGCCCTATGGCCTTGCAGCCTACGCATATACACGTGATGAACGCACGCAGCGTTTGCTGGGAGAAAAAATAGAAGCCGGGATGGTCTCCATTAACTACTCCGGCCTTGGACTGCCTGAAGTGCCATTTGGTGGCATTAAAGACTCAGGCTATGGCACTGAGGGAGGCCCGGAGGCATTGCGGGCGCATACTTACCTTAAGCTCGTGACAAGCAAACAGGCTCCTGCTGATTTTTAAGCCCGCCGAACCAGGCCCCTGTTAAACTCAGGGCCTGACGTCATGTTCGCCGTTCACAGGTTTACCGATAAAGTAACCTGTGAACAGAGCGTGGTTGCTGACCTGAACTGCCATATAACAGCATCAAAAGCACTGCCTGCATTATTTCGATGCACTTAAAGCTGCCAGCACAAGGCATTCGGTTATCGTCGCTGTCGCCCCCAGCACGTCACCTGTATAACCACCAAAATTTTTATATGCCGTCATGGCCATAATCCCGAGGGAGAAAAATGGCATCAGCAGTGGTAATATCAGAGCAGAAAAAACGGGGGAATAAGCCGCATTCCACCAGTAAACCCAGCAAGCAATACTCATGACACTACAGGTCTGAGCAAACAGAAAAGGAATAAGCGGCACAGGAGAAAGCAGGCGGGCAAGGCCATTATTACGGGCAGGAGAAAGCACTACAGGCACCCAGATCAGGGTTGCACGGGCGAGTAGCCCTGAACACATTAAAGCCGGAATAAGAGCCGTTGCCGGTAAAACTGAGAGCGCGCCGACTTTTGTCAGCACACTCAGACACAAAGCAAGCACGCCATAACTGCCAATGTGGCTGTCACGCATAATATCAAGCTTGTGCTCACGTGTACGGGCACCGTAACTATCAGCCATATCGGCCAGCCCGTCATCATGAAAGCCACCTGTCAGGGCCACCTGTGCGGCAAGCGTCAAAGTAACTGCTGGCCAGGGTGCAATATGCATAATGGCTTCAAGAAACCACCCCACGATCCCGCCGGCAAACCCTGTGAAGGCTCCGACAAAAGGCCAGAGCCAGAGTGAGCGTGCCAGTGGCCAGGGGCGTTTATCAGCCCGCTGTGCTCTGGTAAGCAGCCAGAACACAGGCAGCCTTGTAAAAAGACTTAACGCGCAGGCCAGATCCTGACGGAGCTGATTCAAAACATTCATCGCCGCTTTGTCACAGAGGCTTCTGAGAAAGTTGCCATTTTTGTGTGACAGGCAACAGCGGCTCTCAGAACAGGAATAGCAAGGGCTGCGCCTGACCCTTCACCCAGACGCATATCAAGCGACAGCAAAGGTGTAAGCCCGACAGCCTGTGCAAGGCGCGCATGCCCCGCTTCGGCTGAACAATGGGCCAGCCATGTATGGGCCAGCCCCTGGGGATTAAGCTTAAACAGCGGGGCAACTGCTGCAGTGCAAACATAACCGTCAAGCAGAACAGGCACTGAGAGATGGCGGGCAGCCAGTGTTGCTCCCATAATAGCTGCCAGCTCATACCCCCCTGCCCGGCGTGCCAGCTCAAGCGGAGAGGTACTTTCTGCCGTGTGCAAGGCACGGGCGGTATCAACAACAGCAGCTTTGCGTTTAACACCGTCATCATCAAGGCCGGTGCCGCGGCCGCTCCATAAAAGACTGTCACCCCCAAATAACAGAGCCGCCAGGGCAGCGGCGGCTGTCGTATTCCCGATACCCATTTCACCAAGGCACACAAGGCTGCTATCGTGAGGCACGCTGTTGTAACCGGTATTGACCGCGTGCAAAAACGCCTGTTCTGTCATAGCAGGAGCCAGGGTGAAATCAGCAGTCGGTGTCAGTTCTGCGACAGGAATAACCGAAAGAGCAGCCTGGGAAACCTGCGCAATCTGATTAATCGCAGCACCGCCATGCCTGAAGTTTTGAACCATTTGCGTTGTGACTTCAGCAGACCATGGGGAAACATTTTGAGCGACCACACCATGGTTACCGGCAAAAATCAGAATATTCACTTTACTGAGTTGTGGAAGAGACTTTTTTTGCCAGGTTCCAAGCCATGATGTCAGCTTTTCAAGCTGCCCCAGGCTGCCTGCTGGCTTGGTAAGAGTACCTTCACGACGGGCTATAGCCTCCTGCGCTGACAGGTCGGGCCCGGGCAGCGTAAGGCAGACATCATGCAGGTCTGTCAGGCTGGAGAAAGGCTGAGAAAGAAGCGGCTGTGAGAAAGAGGACATATTATCGTGTTTCAGGCATTCAGCTATGTGTAACGTATCAGGGGCACAATACAGCAAACCCGCCTGTGGGCATAATGGGCCTTACATATTCTGCAGAACTCTGTTCTCAGCCGACACATCTATCGTATTCAGGCCATTACCCGGCGGTCATGATTACACAAGCTCAAACATTTCAGTAAAACAAAGACTTTTGGACAATCAGAAAGTGCTGTGATCTGACTGCTCCCACGCCTTCAGTGCATCTGACAAACGCAGCCATGCCGGCTCAGATGCTGGCAGGCCAATGCGCAGACGATCACAAAAACCTGAGAAAATACGTGTCACGATACCAGACTGACACAGATGCTCCCAAAGCCTTAACGCATAAGGTGTTATCACCAGCGTAAAAAGTGCACACTCTCCGACACAGACCAGACCTGCACTGGTCAGCAAAGCAACCAGGCGGGCATGATCCTGACGCACGCGTGCAGCGGCATCATGCTTCCATGCCTCATCAGCCAGAGCGACTTTACCAATATGAAGCGCGACAGAACCCACCGGCCAGCTGCCCTGCACATGGCGTACCTGTGCTGCGACCTCCTCTGATGCCAGTAAAAACCCAAGCCTGACACCAGGCAAACCATAAGTTTTGCCAAATGAACGCAGCACCAGAACAGAAGAAGAAGATGGCAACAGTGCAGTTGCACTCTCTTTTTCAAAATCAGCGAAAGCTTCATCAACTATAAGAAAACTATTATTTTCCTCACAATGCTCAGCCAGAGTGCGTAACCAGCTTAAAGAAACAATCCGCCCATCAGGATTATTGGGATTGCAGACCACACATACCGTGCCCGGTTGTAAGGCTGCCTGCAAACAGGCATCAGGCTCCTGCACGCACTGCACAGTGACACGCCCCTGCTGACGCCAGGCCTGCTCATGCCCTGAATAAGTCGGGCCTGAAATACACACATGCCGGACAGGAAGTACATAAGGCAGTAATGCAATAAGGCTCTGACTCCCGGCACCTGCCACAACCATAGACGCCGAAGGCACACCATAAGCCCGCGCAGCACTCTGAGACAAAGCCTCTTCTTCATCCTGCTCAGGCAGGCGGGTCAGCTGTGCCACATCAGGAAATGTGCAGGGGTAGGCATACGGGCTGATACCTGTTGAAAGGTCATAATACGGCTCAGGCGCATGAGGAAAATTCTGCATCACAGCACGAGCCTGCCCGCCATGGGCAGGTAAGCGGATACCCCCGGCAGATATAGCCCCGGCTCTGCATTGCGTGATAGAGGGTGTCGTCTCTGCCCCGGGGCGTTCTGCCTCAAACTGTGAGCCTGCTGCACGCATGTTGCTTTTTCCTCTTACTGTCACGCTGCCCGTTGCTGCTCTGTCGGCTGTTACCGAAAGTCTGGCTGGCTACCCCGCCCCTCTGTTTCGCGCCATAGGTCACCCTGTGGTGTGGGCTGGTGCCCTGATAAACAAGCTTGACCAGACCTTCAACCACCCGGAGGAATCAGAAGCCCGGCGCAGGCTGGCAGGCTTTGTCGCTCTGTTTATTCTGCTGGCTGTTACACTGGGCATAACCGGGCTGGCTCTTAAAATCGGTGATCATTTTTTATCCCCCTCCCTCATGCTCATTGCACAGGCTATCGCCACAACAACACTGGTGGCGCAGAAATCTCTGTGGACTCATGTGTATGCCGTGTTCAGGGCACTACAAAATGACGGGCTGACGGGTGGCAGGCAGGCTGTAAGCCAGATTGTCGGTCGTGATACTACAGTGCTGGATGAAGCCGGGATTGTCAGGGCGGCTCTGGAAAGTCTGGCTGAAAATTTCTCTGACGGTGTCGTTGCCCCCCTGTTCTGGGCTGCATTATTTGGCTTACCTGGTGCCGTGTTTTATAAAACTGTCAACACAGCTGACAGCATGATAGGCCACCTGACACCACGTTATGCCGCATTTGGCATGGCCTCAGCCAGACTTGATGACCTGATTAACCTGCCAGCCTCACGCCTCGCAGCCCTTTGCATTATACTGGCTGCCCCTCACGGACAGCGCAGAGAAGCATGGCGGGCAGTATGGCGTGATGCACGCAAACACCGCTCACCCAATGCCGGCTGGCCAGAAGCTGCTATGGCGGGTGCCCTCACCCTCCGTCTGGCCGGGCCACGCAGCTATAGTGGCAAAGAAGTGCCTGACCACTGGATGGGCAACGGCACAGCACAGGCTACAGCATCAGACCTGAAACGAGGGCTCAGCGTATATCGCCGTGCCTGTGGCCTGCTGATAATCTTCTTGCTGAGTGCGGCACTTAGCGGCATGATGATGGGATGAGCGACCCAAATTTTTCCGCAGCATTTCGTCAGGATCTGGATAAACTTTTTGAATGGCGGCGTGATGTTCGTCATTTCAGAACAGATCCGGTGCCCGAACATATTCTGGAAGACCTGCTGCACACGGCCTGCCGTGCTCCGTCGGTCGGCCTGAGCGAGCCATGGCGCTTTGTACGCGTTGAAAGCCCGCAGCGCCGCGCTGGTATACGCAATAATTTTGCCCGCAGTAATGCTCTTGCCCTTGATGGCCGCAATGGTGACGACGCACAGCGTTATGCGTCGCTCAAACTTGCCGGGCTTGATGAAGCTCCGCACCATATTGCTGTTTTTTGCGACACAAACCCGGCACAGGGGCGTGGTCTGGGTCGTGCCACCATGCCCGAGACCACAACATGGTCTGCCGTTATGGCAATTTATACCTTCTGGCTAAGTGCCGCAGCTCAGGGGATTGGCCTGGGGTGGGTTTCTATCCTCGACCCGGATGATGCCGCCTCTGTCCTGAGTGTAGAGCCTGACTGGCAGTTTCTGGCCTATCTCTGTGTTGGTTACCCTAAACAACATGCCAGCACCCCTGAGCTTGAACGCCAGGGATGGGAGCAGCGTAACCCGGCCCGCCGCCGGTGGATTTACCGTTAACACTCTTTTCCTCTTTTTAAAAAAGGTAAGACGTTATGAGCAAAATCAGCATTGTTTACCATTCTGGCTACGGGCACACCAAAGTCGTTGCCGACCACATTGCAAAGGGTTCAGGCGGCGCGCTGGTTATCATTGATGCCAATGGTGATATCACTGAGGCAGACTGGGAGACACTCAACAGCTCAGACGCCATTATTATGGGTGCCCCGACTTATATGGGTAATGTTAGCTGGCAGTTTAAAAAATTCGCTGATGCAACGTCGAAAATCTGGTTTACAGGCGGCTGGAAAGATAAAATTTTTGGCGGTTTTACAAACTCAGCCAGCCCCAGTGGTGACAAGCAGGTTTCTCTCATTTATCTGCAAACACTTGCCTCACAGCATGGTGGTATATGGGTCAGTCTGGGCCTGCCTCCCTCTAATACCAAGGCAGCAACCTCTGACGACACAAACAACCTGGGTGGCTCAGTAGGCCTGCTGGTACGTTCGCCCGCTGATGCCAGCGTGGATGAAGTGCATAAAGGCGACCTGCTTACAGCAGAGCTCTATGGCAGACGTATTGCTGACATCACATCACGCCTGAAATAATTACCTCTCCTCACTGTTTTCCCGCACCGGCTTCGTGCGGGAAATACACTTACTGACGAGGACAATACGATGACACGCCCTCCCCTTCCTCCCTTTACGGCTGAAACTGCCACACTCAAAGTCAGCGCCGCAGAAGATGCCTGGAACAGCCAGAACCCTCAGCAGGTTGCTCTGGCCTATACACCCGACTCAGTGTGGAGAAACCGTGACCAGTTCATTACAGGGCGTGTCGCAATAGAGGCTTTTCTTACGCATAAATGGAACACTGAGCATGATTACCGGCTGATTAAAGAACTGTGGAGCTTTCATGATAATCGTATAGCCGTACGTTTTGCCTATGAATGGCATGATGAAAGCGGACAATGGTTTCGCTCATACGGCAATGAAAACTGGGAGTTTGATGCAACCGGCCTTATGCAGCGCCGCTTTGCCTCTATTAATGACCTCCATATTACTAAAGCAGACCGTAAAATGCACTGGCAGGGCAACCGCCGCCCTGACGATTACCCCTCCCTCTCAGCTCTCGGCCTGTAACGGCGAATATGACGCTTCAGGTCATAACTCTGAGTATTTATCCGGTTAAGGCCTTACGCGCTCTCGACTGCTCCTCCGTCTCCATACGCTTCTGGGGAGCAGAGGGGGACCGCCGCTGGGTTATTACTCAACCCGACGGCACTTTTATAACGCAGCGCACAGTGCCTGCTCTGGCACGTGTGCAGGCACACCCAACGGCAACAGGACTGGTGCTGACATGTGAAGGCTCTGCACCCTGCACTGTTACCTGCCCTGCATCTGACATACCCGTCAAAACAGTACGTGTATGGAAAGACCTTATTAACGCACGGGACGCAGGTGACCTGGCGGCTGACTGGCTCACCCTACATACACAGACAGCCTGCCGCCTGATGTATATGCACAACCCCGATCAGGCGCGCATACGCACCATTGAACAAAACCCGGTGCCAGTCTCATTTGCCGATGGCTACCCGCTGCTGATTGCAACCGAAGCATCGCTCGCTGATCTTAACGCCCGCCTGAAACAGCCTGTGCCTATGACCCGCTTCAGGCCCAATATCGTCATTGCAGGAGCCGAACCATGGGCTGAAGATTGCTGGCGCAGGCTGCGTATTGGCACAGCCATTTTGCGCATCAGCAAGCCCTGTGCACGCTGTATCGTCACCACAACCGACCAGGAACATGGCGATATACCAGACAAAAAAGAGCCACTTCGCACACTCGCAAAATTTCATCGTACGGCTGAAGGCATCATGTTTGCTCAAAATGCCATTGTCGAGCAGGAAGGCCACATGACCGTCGGTGATATTGCTGATGTACTCGAAGAAGGCCCCTCTAACCTGTTACCCTGAAGATACTGGTCTTTTCCTTTTAAGAGTTGTTATGTTATAACATATCATATAGAGTAAGCAGACCAAAATCTGATGGACCGTGTCTGCTATGCTTAAAAAACTTCCGGTAACAGTGCTCTCAGGCTTTTTGGGAGCGGGCAAAACAACACTGCTCAACCATATCCTCAATAATCGCGAAGGGCGGAAAGTCGCCGTGATTGTGAATGATATGAGCGATGTTAATATTGATGCTGATCTGATACGCAGCGGCAGTGACCTCTCCCGCACAAATGAAACCCTTGTAGAAATGAGCAACGGCTGCATTTGCTGCACTCTGCGTGATGACCTGCTTCAGGAAGTACGCCGGCTGGCAGAGGAAGAACGCTTTGATTATCTGCTGATTGAATCAACAGGAATTGCAGAACCACTCCCCGTTGCTGCAACTTTTGAATTTCGCGATGAAGCCGGTGAAAGTCTCTCTGATATTGCCCGCCTTGATACGATGGTCACGGTAGTGGATGCCGTAAACCTGCTGCAGGACTATAGCTCGACCGATTTTTTGCGTGACAGAGGTGAAACAGCCGGTGAGGAAGATGACCGTGCTCTGGTTGACCTGCTGGTTGAACAGATAGAATTTGCCGATATTATCGTTCTTAACAAAATATCAGCCGCAACACCTGAGCAACGGCTAACAGCCAGACAAATTATTCAGGCACTGAACGCCGATGCCAGAATTATCGAAACGGACCAGGGCGCAGTTTCATGCGCTGACATTCTCAATACTCAGCTCTTTGACTACGACAAAGCCCACCAGCATCCGCTATGGTATAAAGAGCTCTCAGATTTTGAAAATCATACGCCTGAGACAGAAGAATACGGTATCAGCACATTTGTCTGGCGGGCCCGCCACCCGCTTATACCTGAACGATTTAAAGCTTTCATTGACAGCATATGGCCAGGCGTCATTCGGGCTAAAGGACATTTCTGGCTGGCAACGCGCCCCCAGTGGGTTGGAGAACTGGGGCAGGCAGGTGCTCTTGTGCGCACACAGGCACTGGGACGCTGGTGGGTTACGGTTCCTGAAAGCTACTGGCCTGAAGACGAAGAATCAAAAAATACGATCATTTCAAAATGGGATCCGCTTTACGGCGATCGTCGTCAGGAGATCGTCTTTATCGGCACCGGGGAGATGAACGAGGCAGAAATTACCCGTGCCCTCAACACCTGCCTGGCGCCGCAACCCGCCACAAAGCAATACGACCCCTTACACCTGTCATATTTGCCAGACCCCTTCCCTCTGTGGGGCGTGCAGGAAAGTGCAGAACATGCCTGACATCTTAGCAGATAACGAGCGAACACTACGCCACGAAATGTGGCACCGCTATAATGGCGATGACTGGGCTGCGTTTGATGCCCTGCCTCCGGCTGTTCGGGCGAGAGTGACCCGGCACAGTTATGATGCATGGTCAGTGAATGTGATGATGCTATGGCGACACTACAAGCGTATTTACGGGCGCACTCCACGCGCCGAGCGCGCGCTCATTAAGTATCTGGATTACTGTGAACGTCTGGAGCGGGAGGCTTTTGCCTCACGTTATAACGAAGTCTACGGAGCAGTGCTGCCACATGATGCCGCCGAGGCAAGCGTGCTCAGATAAAAGAAAGAAAAAACTGCCTCGTCCCATCAGGCTAAAACGTGCTCTTACTTTTATCATGTTACAGGCCAACGAGCTTTCTTTACCAGGCTCAGGATTCATTCTCTGAGATAGAATCTGAAACTTGCTGTGATGTGAATTGCAGACATGAATGTATAAGCGCAGCGGTCATATCTGGTCGCAACACGTCGCCGGGCTGTCAACTTTGCGAATATATTTTCGATCAGATGGCACTTTTTATACAGGTGCTATTTGGTCATTTTTCTATGACAGGATAGTGGGTTGCAACAGAGAGCATGACCGTTCTTATCCTTGAAATTTTAATAAGTATCGACCTCATATTGCCGAAAAAACGCACACAGGCGGAAAGCCAACTTAGTATAGACCCCACCTGTGCACATATAGAGTAAATAATTAATAAATTTTTTTAGAAATTATTTAAATACTCCTTGATATTTTATCAATTTCCTTAAGAAGTAGTGGGATTCTATATTCACCAACCATAGAATTTATATATTTTTTTGCCATTTCAAGAGGAATACCTAAGCATGTAATATAAAGTGGTGAAAGGCTTTGACCACGAAAAATAAAACATTCTTCCGGAGTATCCTTGAATTTACTTTTGGCTACACCGATGACAGGAATGCGTTGATTAAGCTCTTCATACAGATGAGCACCAAGGCCTTTTTTCATATCAGAACCAAGAGTGACATAACCATCTATAATAATAACTTCAATCGGTTCTGAAATTTTATAAATTAACTTTTTAAGGCAAGGCAATTCTCTCTGATAAAAGCTGCCAGGCTCATATGGCAAAACGTCATCACAATCACAATTATAAACTTTACAGAAAGCAGAATCAGTCCATGACTGAAATAACCCTCCAGAAACTTTTGCTTTTTTATTAAAATAATAAGCATCTATACATAAAATCATTGATTTACACAAAAAATTCAATTTTTGAAATAAACATTTCATATAAATCTGGGCATTCTTTTTTTAATTTTTCCTCAAAAAAAGTACCATAA